>JAENWH010000010.1 GCA_016650135.1 Peptostreptococcaceae bacterium | reverse complement strand
ATTTAATAATTTTTCAATTTTTAATAATGGATCAATCTGGCTGTTTTCGACATTCTGATACAGCTCATATCTTTTTTGAAATTCCACATCAAGGATATATCTGAGAATATCTTCTTTATTTGAAAAATAATTATAGATGGTTCCCACTGCCATGCCGGACTCTTTGGCAATTTTATCTGTAGTTGCAGAAAAAAAGCCTTCATCGGCTATTATTTTAACAGCTGCTACTCTTATTAACTCTTTCTTGGACATCCATTTCACCTCCTGAATGAGACCTCATTCATATGCTAAATTATAGCATATGTTTTGTCAAGATAAAAGATTTTTTGCAACTACAACTTTAATTTGATGTTCGTTGTAAAAAATTGATAAGGTAATCTTCAATAGACGCATTAAGGAATTGAACTTAAACATTTCTTTTAGGAACTAGGAACATAGAAAGGTCTATAAACAGGGAAACTACCTGGAGTTTTTTGTTGTATCTAAACTAGCATTGTTTAATTTGTCGAAATAGGAATAATCATTTATGTAATAACAGTTAATAGTGATATAGAATTTTTTGAAAAAAGCATATACTAATAAACTGACTCAAATATTGTACCATTAAAAACCTTGATTCAATTCTTTTACGTTGCGTTTGCAACATAAAAAAGCTGGCTGCAAGTAGATAATATACTGTATCCTACTAAAAGAAAAATGGAGATGGAGAATGGAGAAATGAAAATGAGATCAAAACGATTGCAGATAAATGTAATACGAATTATTTTTTTGGGACTATTTATTATTATAATGTCAAAAGGAAGCCCTACGCTCTGGTTAGGTATTTTTGGATTAAGCTTAGTTGCAGCATTATTCTTTGGCAGGATATTTTGTGGGTGGATTTGCCCAATGAATACGCTGATGATTGGTACAGAGACATTATTGAATAAGTTCAATATCAAACTTAAAAACTCTCCTAAGTGGCTTGAAACTGGTTGGTTAGGGTGGGTGCTGCTAATTGGCGGTGTTCTTACGATGGTGGTGATAAAAAAACTGACTGGAGGTGAGATTCCTGTTTTACTGTACTTATTGATATTTTCTGTGTTGGTAACTTTAAAATATAAACCAGAGGTTTTTCATAACAAGGTATGTCCTTTTGGCATATTGCAAGGTCTTACGGGGAGGTTTGCGATCTTATCAAGAAGAGTTAATTTAGATAAGTGCGTTGGTTGTAAATTATGTGAAACAACGTGCCCCGCGGAAGCAATTGTTGTATCACCACAAAATAGAAAGGCTGAAATTAATCCGCAATTATGCCATCAATGTTATAATTGCGGATTTATATGCCCTGAAGATGCGATTGACTATAGTAAAAAAATGAAGAGTAGAAACCAGTAAATGCAATGGCAATGCAGGAAACAGAAGATTAAATTGGAAAATGGGATTACAACAATAGAGTGTAAAAAAATGAAAAAGGCTTCCAGGTTTTCTGGAACCTTTAACATTAACGATGCAGTAAGAGTTCCAATGGGCATGCTGAACTTGTTGAATGAATTTACAGCATTACAGTTGTTAAGTAGTCCGGACTACTTAAGTGTGTTTGGTTATGTTCAACTGGAGGCACAGGCAGTGCTAGCCTACGATCTATACTTGCATGGATATGAAATTGCCAATGTATTTCGCCCTATGGCTTGTTCCCCTTGGAATGCTACTTTACTAGTCTGATTTTTTACCAAAGCTTCTTGGCGTTTTGCTGGTAGTTGTCGGTTGTGGATTGTTTATAGAAGTATTTGTTTATTTCCTATTTTCAGGTTATGAAATAGTTAACACAATCCTTCTAATTACCTCAAACACTAGCGGAATTAGCATTTTTAGTTTGGATCATAACCAGAGGCATAAATGAATCAAAGGTAAGAACTGCGAACCTTTGTCAATCGCAAGGTGCATGAATAGGGCGTGAATTAAGGAAATAGCCGTTTGCGAGCGCACGCAAACGGCTATTTTGATATATGTTAACAAGCCATAAATTGAACGAATAAAAACGGGTATGTCAAAGGGAGCAGTTTATCAAGAATTCGAATAAAAATAGAGATTTGATTTTATAAATAATGCATGTGCTTGGATGAAAATTAAACCTCGAAAAATTGCAATAATGGTGAGAGTACTATTTATAGTTGAGACGTTGCAGGTATTCAGAGTGCTTTAATAACAACTGCGCTAAATACTCCAGATTATCTTGTTAGGCATTATGAAAGTAAAAACATTTTGAATAAAATTTTATAAACGATAGCCGCTATTTATAAAGTTAGTTGCATCTGCAACTGCAAATAGTCAGACTAGCGATTATAATAAAAGTAACAGATAAAAATGGGAACGGTAGGTTATCAGTAAGAAAGGACGGAAAGCAATGGTAGAACAAGAATTTAAAATGACTGTAAGCAATGAAAAAACGATAGAAAAAGTAATCGGGGATGAGAATTTGCATTATTTGCATATGGTTTTTAATGAAGGGGAAGGCACACCAGAACATTATTCAAATGCTCCAGTTTATATGACTGTCATAAGAGGCAAACTTTCAATTCAGTTGAATGATCAGGAAATACACGAATATAATTCAGGTAGCGTATTAAAAATTCCATTTAATACAAAAATGAATGCAAGAAATCTGCATAAAGATACATTGGAACTGCTTGTTATTAAGGCACCTGCCCCAAAGAACTAACAAACCTACAGGACTTCTTGACTCTGGATGAAAACATTGAAATGTTCATGGGTGCATAAAATATATCACGAATAAGTTATACAACAGAGGAGAAAGGGTTTTCTAATTGAAAGAAGCCCTTTTTATCTTGCAATTGATGCTTAAAAAATGAAAATAATGAGGAAGCATTAACACGATATTTCATATAAAAAAACACTTTGTGTTGATTGGAAAGATGATAATTAAACCGAAACGAAGCTTTTCATTAGCGGAGCACTTCCTCGTTTTCTTTAATAAAGTTTTTCTTCTGCAACTCCGGAGCAGAAGAAAATCATAGCTAATCAGAATTTAAGGGGGGATTGAGATTGAAAAAAATAATAAAAATTTTTTTTGAACACCATCATGGTCATATGAAGCATCATGATTACTCTCACCATGAACATAGTGTGGGAACACAAGATGCCTGCATTTCCATAGTTCCGATCTTCAACCATTTAGAAAAAGATCAGATGATTGAAATCATGGAATTGACAAAATCGATTACTTATAAGAAGGGTGAAATTATTTATCACGCAGGGGAGACTTCAGACTCGCTTTATATTGTGAGTAAAGGTAAAATAAGAATCTATCGCTTATCTGAATCGGGCAAAGAACAGTTGGTACATATCCTCCAGCCAGGAGATTTCGCGGGTGAGCTCGCTTTGTTTCGTGAAACTGTTTATGAAGCATATGCGGAAGCGATGCAGGAAACCAGTGTTTGCACATTGAAACGCGTTGATCTGAAAGGCCTTCTTTTGAAATATCCATCGATATCATTAAAGGTCCTGACTGAATTTTCAAATAGGCTTGCTCAGTCTGAAAAACAAACGATGCGTTTTGCAACAGAAAAGGTAGAAACCCGACTAGCACTTTATTTGGCGGAGTTAATCGATGTAAATTGCAAATCAAAGGAGTTTGTGCTGCCAATGAGTAAAAAAGATTTGGCTTCCTATTTAGGTACGACACCGGAAACAATCAGCCGCAAATTATATGAGCTGGAGAATCAGGGTTATATTAAACAAAAGTCAAATAAAAGAATTGAAATTCTTGATCTGGATAGTCTAAAGCTTGGCTAATATAATGAGGTTAGAAGCGTATTAGGCTGCATATGTAAAAAAATTATATAAATCTTGATTTTAATCAAGGTTTATATATTCAAACTCAACTAAAATAAAACTATAGAACAAATAGACAAAGGAGGTAAAAAATATCAACTAAAGTACCTAAAACAAATTATCAGGAGGGAAAAATGATAAGAAACGTAATAAAATCAAACATGATGAAATCACATTGGGAGCACTGTTTATAGCAGGGGCCATCGTAGTATTGATGCCATTAACGGCCAGCGCACATTGCGATACAATGGACGGTCCGACGGTAGCAGATGGATATAAGGCGTTAATGAACAATAATGTAAATTATGCTCTTAAATGGGTTCAGCCAGCACATGAAGAGGAAATAATGGATAAATTTAACTTGAGTATGAAAGTTAAAGATTTAAGTCCTGAAGCAAAAGAGCTTTCTGAACAGTATTTCTTCAGTGAACTTGTGAGGGTGCATAGAGCAGGAGAAGCTGCTCCGTTTGATGGGCTGAAACCATCAGGAACACCTATCGATGAAAAAGTATTGGCTGCAGACGAGAGTATTGAAGCAGGAAATTTATCGCCGTTGGAAGGCATGATTGAAGTTGAAAAAATGCCTGAGCTGACAGAAAGATTTGAAAATCTAATGGGGTTAAAGAACTATGACGTAAACAATCTTGAGGAAGGTAGAGAATACATTGAAGCCTACGTTAAATCCTTCAAGTTTGCTGAAGGAGAAGAAGAGGGCCATCATGCGGCTGTGGTAGATGCCCATGGTGCCGAAGCAGAGCACAGCACTGAAGCGGACGTCGATGCTGATGCAGTACATTCAGAAGGCAACTATGCTGTCAAGTCAGGCGATACACTTTCGGAAATTGCGTTGAAGTACCACACAACTTATCAGGATATTGCACAATTGAAGAACATAGCGAACCCACACCTCATTTATCTAGGACAGACATTTGAAATTCCAATTAAATAATTTGAATTTGTTTTCGATATTCCGATTCCGGGTTTATAATCTTGAAATTGAATGTCTATATAATTATCAGAAATGTTTCTAAAGAAAGGTGAAGTATAATGCAATTGTATTGTACAAGGTAATCATATGATTTTTGCATTACAAAAGAACTTAAAATTAATTGGAAAAACCATTATTAAACCAGAGCGAAGCTTTTCCTTTAACGCATATCTAATTAAGGGAGAAAAAAATATCTTGATTGACACTGTGCCTGAGAAGGCAGCAGAAGTGTTCTGGAAAGAAATGGAATCAATCATCTTGTTGAAAAATATAGATGCTGTGATTTTGAATCACGCAGAGGGAGATCATAGTGGGGCGCTTCCACAACTTCTTCAGGTTCGCAAGGATATTCCGATCTATTGCACCGAAGCTTGTTTTAATAGGTTAAGGGAAGACTATCCGAAAACGACAAACTGGAACATTGTAAAAAGCAAAAACGAGCTTCGTCTGGGCAGAGATTTAATTTTTAGATTTTATGAAACACCGGGACTGCACTGGGATGACAATATGGTAACCTACTGGGAAAACGAAAAGATCCTTTTCTCAAACGATTTGTTTGGGCAATACATAGGTAAAAATATTCCTGTTGATACTTTTGTATCAGAGGAAGATTTTGAAGCCGCCTTGAAGGAATACTATTTTAAAGTGTTTTCAGGAGCAACAATGTCTCAGAAGCAAGTCATATTAGAGTTATTAACACTTCCCCTAAATTATATAGCAACAGGGCATGGGGTTGTAATAACGGATAAAATGTATGATTTAATTAAATTATACGGGGAATTAATACAAGTAAATCAATAAAGAACGATAAAATTTATTTTAAATATACACAATTGAACAAGAGAATTATTAAGATTAAAACTATTATTATCAGAGTGAAATATGGCTTAGAGTAAAACACATTTTAGAAATTATTAAAAAATGGATCCGTTGCCAGCCAATGCTACATAATAGTGCATCATTTAAAACTTTTGTGGCTGGGATGGATGTAATTAGAAATAATGATGGGACTGAACAAGCAGCCAGATTTTATGGAACAGGTTTATTTGCTAGAGATACTAGTGGTTTAGAAATGTTTACAGACGACACGCTTTCAATTAGTCAGTATACTTATTCTACTAACGCTTTGAAGTTACCTGGTTCATACGTGAGTACATGTTTGACGAAAATGATGCGAATAAGGTTTGGGTTGTAACAAATAATGAGTATAATAGATTTGAGTTTGCAAATCCTTAGACAGGTGAAATATACAGAAGTTGAACTGGGTATACTTATACAATTCAAAATAAACATAAGAAACCAACGAAGATTCGTTGGTTTCTTAGAGATTGTTTCATGCTCGGATTACAAATTATTAGCAAAAAATAAAAATGACAACTCGCGAGAGTTCTCATATTAGAACTGTTGGTACTCCTTGAAGAGGTCGAACCTCCGACACACTGATTAGTTAGTATTTTGTTTCAAAAGTGAATTAAATTGTAACTTAAAAATTATTCAAATTCTTGATCTAAATTATTAAAAACTTCATTGTTGAAAAAATCAGTTATTGAAACATCTAGACCATCACATAATTTCTTGATGGTTGTGATACCTGGATTTTTGCTTTCACCATTCAAGATGCTTTTTATTGTCGCTTGAGGCACACCGCTAACATAGGAAAGACCGTTGGGTGTTAAGTTACTATTCTTAATTAATTCATTAATTCTATATACTGTAGCTTCTTGTATTCGCATTGAGTCCTCCTTAACTTATATGAATAGGATATATAATAATTATGAAAATGGTTAGTGATATATCACTAACATGGTGATATAATGATAAAAGAAGGATTAAAAATACTGATTATGAAAGGAGAAAAAAATGGAGTTTGAAATAATAAGAAATATTGCTATTTTGGGTCAAAAGAGTATATGGACAAAAGAACTAAATGTAGTTAGGTGGAATCGTAAAATAGATAAATTTGATATCAGGGACTGGACAAGTGATCACCTTACAATGTCACGCGGAATTACTTTAAATGACCAGGAACTTGCGAATCTTAAAGATGCTTTGAATGAAATGTACGAAACTATTTTATAATATAGGCAAATTGTCAAATATATTTTTTGCAGTTATTATAACTGTGATTCGGTACATATTATTAATTGAAAGACTCAATTTGAAAATTTTAGACCAGACTAAATTAACAAATGTTTCGATTTTTTTGTTTATTTATATTCGGATCCACAAAAGTGGTCGACATCGTTAGGTTTGATATTTGTTGTGTACATATAGGTATAAAGGTATCAAATTATTTGTGGTGAAATAGTCACAACCTGTTACTTAAATGAAGCACTGTAGGCTGATAACAATCATTCTGCGGTGTTTTCTTGTTTGTGTTTTCAATTTAACACGTTACAACTAGAAGCTAATCTATAAGGGTAGTATATGCTAAGCCATTAGCGATAGATAGAATAGTTGTAAAAATAAAGATAAACAATATTCTTAAATAGAATTATTTGTAAAAATAAAACCTGAAAAGCGTTGCAAATAAAGGGCTTGACGGTTTTGGAAGATAGGAGTAGAATGTTTTTAACTTAATAAATCTAGCAGAGGGTCTCTTCTTGAGAGAAGGCTATGGACCTAAGATAAAACTATAAAACGTTTTTAATAATAAAAGTTAGGAGGTAATATGCAAAATTTAAGTTTGTTTGCGAACCGCTTACTGCTGAAAGATTAATGGTTGGAAGTAGCAAGGTGGAATGAAGGAGTATGCTTTAATTAAAATTAAGTGTATTGATGCCGGTTATTCACTACCAAGTGTGTATTCAGATTATATTTTTAAAATTATAGCCATTTGCTGTTCAATACTCAAAGAAAAGTCGCAAATGATACAATTCCATTTCTGAGTTTTGTTTGTATTGATAATGTGGAAAGGTGTGTAATGGAATCATTTTGTGATATTGATTTTTCGCTTAAAAAGGTTTTTTCGGATTAGTTGGCTATGACGAGCATAAATATAACAACTGCGAAATGATGTGAAAAAGATTTTCGGGATATGCTATTTTTTTTCTTGCAGAACCTAATATTCTCACTAAATTAAAATAATCGATTTCAAGTTTATTTATGGTTATAATAAGAGGCGTTTGAGTCAAACATTATGACCAATCAGTGTGGTTGATTTATTCTAATTGCCGAGCGACTTTGCTATGCTTTGCTTGGGAGGATGATCTTAATACGTTGTGAAAGAGAGGTGAATTTAATGAACTCTAAAAGTAGAAGTTCAGATGTTTTTAAAATCCTTAATATGCCTGATGATAATTACAGAATAATTTATATCAAAACTATTCTCATTATTTTGCTCAGTACCGGTATAGAGATGAAAAATCTAATTTATTTAAAAGGGGATTCAATATATTATGATTATTTCGGATATGGGTTTATTAATTTTTATGATCCAATCAAACGGAGACACATCTACGGTAGAGTTTCGGATGAATGCCTCAGCGCAGCATTATATCTAACCGAATTAACGAGCGAATTTAGGGAAGATGCAAAAAAAAATATCAAAGATTTTCTTTTTATTTACAGATCCCCTAAGAACGAAGCGGAAATAAAAAAGCTCGATGACGAAATAATGGAAGATTGGCTGAAAAGTATATTCAATAATGAAGAAATTCTTTTCGATTTGCAACAATACAGTAAGCCTTACCGTAAATCGCCTCACATTCACTCCGATAAAATGCAAGTCGGCAGTCTTTATTATTATGCAGATTGAGTACGTGGTAGTACCTGAATTTTGGTGTTTTATCTAACCAAATCATAGATGACAAGCTGGAAGAATGAAGCAGTGTTTAGGGAGCAAGATAAATAAGGCTAAGGAGATGAAACGAATTAAATGTTGGCGCATAAGGATTTGGCATTTAAGCCATATAAATATATGTGGATAGATGAAAGAGGTGAGCGTTATGAGTGGAGTTTTATATCGTTAACTTTAAATAGTCACGTCATACAGTTGACAAATTACCATATTTATACCGGAGATAACAAAAAAATGACCGAGCAGAACCAAGATGAAATAAGAAGAGTGTGCAATTTTTTGAACTACGTTTTGTTCGAAAAATTCTGGCAGTACAAAACAAATAACACATTTTTGACCACTTAAAATCAGAACTTCTGTATAATTTCTTTATGCCAAAAGAAGGGTTTATTGATTCTCTATACGAGTACATTAAATATTATAACAATGAACACATAAGAAGAAGTTGGGTTATTTAAGCCCGATTGAATAAAGAAATTGATTTGAAGCAACTTGATAATTGACCATAAAAAATTGCAAAATGGGATCATTTAAACTTTAAGCATCAAACAAGATAAAATAAATTTGGAAAGTGAAAGTAGAAATATACAAGGATTGGTACAACAATTGTGCCAGAAGGAATGGAGGTTTTGTATGGAAGAGAAAACTTTAGACGCACGCCAGTTAAAATGCATAATTGATAGTTGTGAAAACATTAGGGATAAGTTACTAATATCATTAATGTGGGAAAGTTGTTGTCGTGTATCTGAATGTATAAATTTGGAACATGAAAATATTAAAGTGGCTGAAGGTACAATTCAAATGGAAAATTTCAAAACTGCGAATCAAGGAGAAATAAGGAATTACAGGAACATTAATATGACGGAGGGTTTAAAGAGCCTTTATGAAGATTATTGTAATCAACTAAAAAGCGGGGCAACATATCCCTCTTATGTTTTTTATGAAACCACAAAACAAAATAACAAAAGGCGTATGAATGCTTACGACGTTAATTTGCTATTTAAAAG
Organism: Peptostreptococcaceae bacterium; assembly: GCA_016650135.1. The sequence goes on along the minus strand of JAENWH010000010.1, from coordinate 7,561 downwards.
GATAGGCGCAAAGACTGGCATAGTACTGCGGCCTAGGGATATTGGGCGTATAAGAATAGAGGCTTTATATAAGGTAACATCTAAACTATAAAGGGCGAAATTTGGACGTAATCTGCATTTCTTTTAGTAGAAATTAATAGTAATATATAGAAAAAGGGTGATACATGAGAGAAACTACAAACTTTGCAGTGTATGAACACACTTTAATATATGGTGAAGACCAATTAATAAAACGCAATTTCATTGTAATCAAAAATGACAAAAAGATAATTGCATGGACAAATTTTCATGAGTACATAAGGTCAGCCAAGAATTCTAGTGTCAGGCCACTAACTAGTGATAATCGTAGCCGATTTTATGGTGTGGCACAGTTATTAAATTATGTATTCTTTGAGAAATATCAAATTTCGAAACTTGATGATATGGATAATGATATGGTGAAATCCTTTTTAAAAGCTTATGGATTATGCAAACTTGCCTCGGATACAAAATATACTACAAGAGCGAAAAGAACAGTGGATGCCTGTGTTGACTCAATAATTGATTTTTTGGAGAATTATGTACAACAAAATAAAACAAGTAAAGTAAATGTAAATGGTCTATACAAGAAAGTTGAAGTATTCAGTAAGGCAAGAAAAAAATATATTACTAAAAACGTTCTGACTTTTGATGTGAGATATAATTCAAAACCCAAAACAATATTTAGGGATATTCCGGAAAAAGCATTTGAAGTAATTATGAGTAAAATCATTGATAAACATCCAAATATACTCATGCTTTCAGCATTAAGTGCTTTTGCTGGTCTTAGGCCAGCTGAAGATTGCAATGTTAGAAGAGCAGACTCTTCTTTAGGAGCTGGGATTAGATTTGACTTTTGTAATGGCGAAATTCGAGATGTTTTTATAGATTTATCATATGAAAGAAATTTGCGTTCTGACTTAAAGAGTGTTGGTTCAATTAAAAAGGAACGTACACAGAGAGTATATCCTGCTTTTTTAACAGCGTTTTGTGAATGCTATAAGATATACATGAAATTTATTGAGGGGAATAAGTATGAAGAAGAATATGGAGCTTTGACTGTCAACAGAAGCGGTAAAGCGTATACATATGACAGTTATTATTCAGAATTCAAAAAAGTTATCGAAGAATGCATTCCAGAGATGCTTGACAGTGGTGATCCGGAACTTGCACATTTTGGACAACTCCTACTTGAAAATAGTATAAGTCCACATATTTTCAGACATTGGTTTTCAGTAAAACTCACGCTTTACGGTGAAGATGTGGCAGGCCTTATGTTTTGGCGTGGCGATAAAAACCCTGATTCGTCTCTCACATATATTATGAATAAAAGCGATCTTGAAAAGCAGTATAAAATTGTAAATAATGAAGTCTTTAACTATTCACTATGGAAGGCTGGGAAGAGAAAAAATGATTGACCTACGTGAATATGTGAAACAACTAGAAAAAGAATATAAAATAAACGATGAACAATTTTCATTTCAATTCTCAAAGCTAATAGTAGATAATAATTGGTTTGGTGAAGTCCCTAAATCAAATAATGGACGTTTTTTTGTAAGTGATAAATTCCCTGAACGTATAAATTCTAAAGTAAAAGATTTTTGCCAGTACTATATAAGCGATGTTTCTGACAAAGTATCATATATCGAAGAAAAATTAAAATGTTCTTTGCCTGAGACTTATAAAATCTTTAAGAATTATGAAAAAAATACAGAACTTGACAATGCGTATAAATATCAGATCTTAGATTGTATCTTATTCTATTTGGCAGGAGAAATTCATTTTGCTGACGATACAGAAATAGAGTATTTTATGGCAGATATCTGCGAAAATCTTCCAAAGGTTTATACCGATATTATTGCAGATTTTATTAATTGGACAAACAGACATTATAAAACAGTTTACAAAAAAGTGTATTTCACAAACACTAGAAGTTCTAAAACAGAAACAAGCGCAGCTTATGAGCCAAACACATACCTTGGGATTCTTTATTGTATGTATAATGAGGATTATATAGAGGAAAACAACATGTATGAATTATCGTCAGAATCAAAGAATTATATTGATACATGGCTGTTTATCTCCTTACACTTTATTTGCGCTTTAAGAAATACAGACTTGTTCAGACTCCCTCATCCAAAACTTACAATGAAACCGGAAGTAGTGTTAAAGAAAGTAAATGATGGAACTTTTAGTGATGATGATGCACGGCTCACATTATATTCAATTATATGGTGTCTATCCACATTAACAAAAACACCAAATAAAACGGCAAATGTACCTAATGTACCAAACATTAAGTTTGACGTTCCTCAAAGCGTGGAAGTGCATATTGGAAAACTATTTGCAATAGCAGAAGCACATTTTCAACTTAAGGGAGAATCAAAGGAAGAACCGCTTATAAGATCAATAACATCATATGAACAAATATCAAGGTATATGGGAGAAGAAATTGGAGAACTATTTCTTGAGGCTAATTTTAAATCGAAATCGGCCAATAAATCCTACATGCAAATGATATATTCGCTTACAGATGATATTCTTGAAAATGCTGGTGAATTCAATGTTAAGGGATATATATTGGCATCCCTTGCTAGATCCCATAAAGGCTCATATGGAGAGTTTGCACAGACAACTAGCATTTACCTAAAAGATGCAAAAATGAGTGGATATAGCCCTGAATTTGTGGCTAAGGAACTGTTTGAAAGAGGTGTGCTTTCATTTGTACCTTCAATGCTACTTAAAATGATTACTAATGGCGAATATGACAAACTTTCTATTGAAAATCAAACAAACGCTATTAAAGAACTACATTTAACGCCTAAAGAAGTAGAATGGGCTATAGGGTTTTCGCAAAAAACAAATAAACAGGCAGTAATGGTTACAAAAGAAATATTTTCCACTAAATCGAAAGATGAGATAATAAAAATCCTTCATAGAATTGGAAATGGTAACGCAGTCTCCAAGCAAGGAGAATGTTTATGTTTAATGACAGCTATGGAAAAGCTCTGTCCTTTTAATGAAAGAACAAGTTGCCCTGGTTGCGAGTATGAAATCAGCACCAAATTAACGATGCTTTTGTTAATGAGTGAATACAGTAGGTTAGCCAAGTTATATGTAGAAACATCTGATGAGTTAATGAAGCAAAAATACAAAGCAATGGTAAATAGTGTTGTTTTACCTTCAATTGATGAAATGCTTCAATGTGTAGAAAATGAATATGGAATAGAGGCATTTAAGTCACTAGAAAGGATTGTAAAGGGAATGGAAAATGATAAATAACGCATTCACTTCAATATTATCCATACCAAATTTTGATAAAGCAACAACTAAAGAAGCAGAATCAATTTTTAATGCGTATAAAAAAAATAAAGTTATACTAAACGGGTATTTTGATGACAATGTATGGCACTTATGTGATGAATACTCCAATGTGGGATTTGATTTCAATATCAAAGATGAAAATTTTGCAGAATATGGCAAGCTTCTTAAGATTGATAAAAAACACTTCATTGCATATATGAAAACATATATAATTTATCAATTAGGAGAATTAGTACTTCTATCTCTTCAACAAATTATCAATGGCATTAAAAAGGTTGTTTCTTTCCCTGTAAAAGAGTTAACTTTAATTAGTGAAGAATTATGGGTAACCTTCATTGGAAGAATTATTGAGTTCTTTTCAATGCTTCCGGATAATGGAAATGAAGATGAAGTTGAGGACATTATAAACAGACTTGAAAAAGTGGATGATAAACTAAAAGTAAACTCATGGAAAGGTCAGCGAAAATTGGCATCGTTTGATAGTTACTTTTTGTTTTCTGACATACTTGATCAGTTTTGGAATGAATCAAGGGATGAGGAAGAAAAACTGTTTTTCTTCCCTGTATATCTATGGTGGAAAGTTACAGGGGTTATCCCTATGAGGCCAAGAGAATTTGTTGTAATGTCTAGAGACTGTTTAAAAGGAAGTAAAGATAAATGGATTCTTACTTTGAGAAAAGATAGACTTAAAGGACCAAATAAAACAGTTTCATATAAAATTGATAAAGACTTTATTGAAGTTAAATATCAAATTCCTAATGAATTAGCGGATACAATTATGTGGTACAAGGAGAAAACAGATGATTTTTTGGACAATGAATTGGGGACATTATTCCTTGTAGATACGCATTATGTAATGTGGGGCAGATGTAAGCCATACACAAGTAGGTATTTCACTTATGCTAATTTCGGCACATGTCTTAGGTATTTCTTTCAACAGATTATTCAAGACAGATATGGATATAGAGTCATATTTGAGAGAAAATCAACTTTTATTAAAGAAAATGAAATTCAGTATATTTGTCTTGGCGATACTCGTCACCTTTCGCTCATTAATATGATTGCTGAGGGAGCAACCCCAATGGTGGCAATGATGTTAGCGGGGCATGACAATCCTAATATGTCATCTCACTATTATAGCAATATTACAAATTTAATTGAATGTAAAACTTATAGGCAATATAAAAGGCTTATTAAAGGTGAACAAACATATTCAATTAGCCAAATAGAAAAGCCACTTCATGTTAGTGATTTTGTTCCTGTTGAACCAAAGGGCAGATGCTATTCGCCACAGGTAGTAAAAGGAATATTTACTGACTGTATGAAAATAATTGGACCTGAAAGTGAAATTGGTTATTGCCCTAACTGCACCTTTTATCGAGCAATGGGACAGTCGTTTACCGATTCAAAAGATCGCTATAAGAATCAGATAAACATGGAGTGTAAACACTTAGATACAATTGTAAAAAAGGTTCGTCAAGAGAAAGGATATTCCGAAGAATTAGTTCAAGCTCTTATGAAACTAAAAAATGCAGAATATACATATCAACAGTATCTCAAAGAAACAATGGAGATGGATAATGGCAAGAATTAAGAAAATAACAACGGACGAAACAAAACGATATATTGATGAATTTTGTCTTAATTGTTCAATTGCTAAATTAACAATTCCTGCACTTGGTAAATTCATTCGTGATAAAGGGATAGATGTAGCAGATTATATAATTCGAAGAGACAAAGAAGCAAGAAAGTATATTGATGGAATAAAAGAAAATGATACAGAGAAACATCATACCAAGGTAGTTGCATATCACTGCCTTGATGTAGATAAATTTCTGAATCGGCACAGATCTATAACTGAATTACGAAAAGCGTTAACAGAACGAGAAACATATTATTCATCTATTTCTTATTCTGCTGCATTTGCATTTGAAGAGAATAAGAAATTATCAAGTCAAATCAAGCAATTAGAAGAAAAAAATCGTGAGATTGAAAAGAAAATGGCTGAAAAAATTGAAAAAATTGAAAGATCTTATTCTAAAGAGAAAGATGCAATAATAACTAAACTTAACAGAATTATAAATGATTATATTTATCCCGAGGTTGCGAATGCTCTTTTACAAAAAGAAGGGATTTTAGAAGTTGTTTGTGAAATAATTAAAGACGAAGCATTAGAGGTTCATTCTATCAAACCATATACGGATATTTCTAAATTTAGGAATAAGTCAGTTAAGAATTTGCTCGAAAAATTAGACGAGTAAACATGAAGGAAAAGTAATGTGTAATAAAAAAAATAAATGCATATTGTTTGACCGCTATCCAGAAGCAGAAAAAATGTGGGATTACGAACGTAATACAGTTGATCCTTCTGATGTTAAAATTGATTCTAAAACCAAAATTTTTTGGAAATGTGACAAAGGGCATAGTTTTAAACGTGATATGCACACGTTTCTATATGGAACTAAAAAGTGTTCGGTATGTAAAAAACTAAAAGCATCGGTATCAGGAAAGCCAAATTTGATGAAGTTTTGGGACTTCGAAAAAAATGCAGGCCTTGATGTAAAACAGATTTCAGCCAAATCACCGGATTTTGCTCATTGGAAATGTCCTATGTGTGGTTATGAATGGGAAGCAACTATCAGAGTACGTGCGCGAAAGGATTCTTGCCCTCTTTGTAGTGGTAGTTTTACAGGTATTATAAAAGGCATAAATGATTCATTTACAATTGTACCCAGGCTTGCATTAGACTATGATCAGGCACTAAATCCGGGCATTGATATGGGAATGCATGGAATCGGTTCTCATCAACGAATTCAATGGAGATGCCATATCTGCGGAGATATTTGGCCTGCGCCTATTTATAGACGTATTAGAAAAACTGATGATGTATTTGAAATAGGCAAATGTCCTGTTTGTGCGAAACAAAAGCGTGCGCAAACATTTGATTTAGAGTATCCCCAATTAATTCCTTTATTTAATGAAAAAGAATCTGGATGCAAATTATCTGATTTACAAGGAACGGATCGTGCTAAAAATTTTATTTGGACATGTGAAAAACATGGAAATTATTCCGCAGTTTTATCTTCAGTAATTCGTGCAATAAAAATAGGGAATACAGGATGCCCGTATTGTCACGGAACAAAAGTTAAAATAGAAGACAGTTTTGGGGTATTGTATCCAGAAATAGTCAAGGAATGGTCTCCGGATAACAATTGCTCACCTTATAGCGTAACACCGAACAGTAAAAAAGAAGTGGAATGGATTTGTAATAAAGATCACAAATGGAATGCAATAATTTATACTAGAACGAATGGATACGGATATTGCAGAGAATGTTTCCCGAGGGGCAAAAAATCCAAGCGATTTGCCGATGTTTACCCTGAAATGAAAAGGAATTATGGAGAAAATAATAAAACGAAATTTGAAGACCTTTGGTGTAATGATATCGACAAGGCTACTTGGGTTTGTGAAAAGGGGCACGTTTTCCAGAACAGTTGCTTCAAAATAAATAGAGCAGGAAAACTAGTGTGTCACGTTTGCAACTATAGAACAATAGTGCTAGGGTTAAATGATTTTAAAACATTATATCCTGAATATGCTAAAGACTATAGTGATAAAAATGAAATAACTTCTGAACGAGCCTCACCAATTAATAGTGACATGGAAACTTGGTGGGTTTGTGGAAAAGGCCATGAATTTCAGCGTTCTATAGCAGCACATATTAAATGGGATGGCGTTTGCCCAATTTGTTCAAGGCATGTACTCTCTGAAGGGGAAAACGATATTCTTACTACATATCCAAAGGTTGTAGAAGTTTGGGATTACAAGAATAATGATAAACGACCGGAAAAATGTTTTGATAGCAAATATAATAATTATAATTTTATTTGTAATATAGGGCATCATTATAATGCTTCTTTATCACAAATAATAAATAACAATTATAAGTGTCTAGTCTGTGATGATATCATGTTACAAGAAGGTGTAAACTCTCTTGTTGACAGTCATTTTGAATTAACAAAGGAATGGTCATCCAATAATGAACGCGGCCCTGAAACAGTATTTAAAAAATCAAAGATATCTGCTTTATGGATATGCCCAGAATGTGGAGGAGAGTATACAGCAAAAGTAAATAACCGGGAAGTGGGAGATGATTCGTGCCCATACTGTGTCGATAAAAAGATCCTTTTGGGATATAATGATTTAGCAACCACAGATT
>JAENWH010000458.1 GCA_016650135.1 Peptostreptococcaceae bacterium | reverse complement strand
TGAAACGTTCCAAATCCCTCTAATTCATCCACTTTGATACTATCGTCAGAACTAGTTAATCTTTCTTTGATTTCATTCGCCGCTTTGTTAGTAAATGTCAATACAATCATATCTCTATAGCTAACGTTTTTTACATAGTGGAGGTACACAATTTTTGAAATTAAGACTGTTGTTTTCCCGCTTCCAACATTTGCATTTACAACACAGGTATCGCTTTCATCGAGTACTGCTTCTTTCTGATATTGATTTAGTCTTTCTAATTCTTCCTCAAAATGCATGAGATTCTCCTATTCTACAAGATTTTCATATCTTTTCTGTAATTTATCTTTCACATCTGCTTTCTCGTTGTCTATGTTTTCAAGTTTGGTTTTTAATTCAAACCCTTCTTGCGCATCTGTATAAAAAGAAATAATATTTATTAAACTTCTTTTATTGGTTTCTTCCATTATCCATTCTTTATAAAAAGCATTATTAATCACTAAAGTTAAAACATGATTGTCTATTTCCACTTTGGGAATTGTACTTAAAAATGTTGCAAATGCGTCTCCATTTTCCAGGATATACGCGCAGAATTCCTTCCATTTCTCTTGCAATTCGCTAAATTTAAATGGCTTTTTTATGAATTTTCTTGGCGCATATTCCACAAGCTTTATACCACTAGGAGTTTCTATTTCTTCTAATAAATTCTGTAATCCCCAAAGGACCATACCTTTATCTAATTTATAGTCCCCGATACATGTAGCACAGCCTTTTTCACATTTACATCCACCGACCATTTTAATAGCATTATCAATAATCTTTGAAATAAGATCAAATATTTTTTCACTGTAACCTAACCCACCTATATATTTATCATAAATAAACATATAAACAGCATCAACAAAATTCTCACTTATTTCAATTGAATTATTTGACATTGTGACGCCGATATCTTCTCGTTCTGTCATTGTCGCCATCATAGCTGCATTCTTTATTGCATAACTGAGGCCCTCAAAATGATTATTTCTTATGAAATGTCCATCCTTACTCTCCTGAAGCAATCGTCTATAGACCTTAACCACATTATCAGGAATTTTTATCCATGTGCTTTCTGTATCATAATCCTTTGATAATGGCTTTTCTAACTGTTCAAATCCCAAGTTTTGATGATTGTGAAATTGTAGTTTTTTATACATATAAACTATTTCATCCACATTTACATCACCAAAAGCAACTTTGACACGTTTATAATCCATTTCTTTGCTTCCCTTAATAATCCTGATATTCGTATTGCCTCCTGGCATCGTATAATAGTTTCCATTAAATGGTACAGCAAATGCAGTCTTGCTTTCTAAATCAAGTTTTATAACCTGAAACTGCACCCCATCATGCATGTAAATTGCTCCATTATGAATTTCCCGGAATGCCTGCATTTCATCCATTTCTGTAATTTCTTTATTGTTTTTATTATTAATCAATTTATATCTAGATTTATCAATATTTCTTAAACTGAAATCACCTGCCGGAAATGAATTTCCGGACCATGCAAACTTGCCACTCCGACTAGTTAACTCATTTGCCCGAATTAGAACAGGAATAGTTTCTCCTAAATCCGGAAAGAGCGAAATATCATCCAGTGTTAATGGTATTTCAGCCGCTGCAGCTCGTATGTGGGCCAGCTCTATTAGTAGATTATTCTTATCAATAACTGCGTTTTCACTTCCGCTTTCAAAAATCCAGTCCGGATTAATTGCGATGTACTGGTCAAAAGGCAGATTATCCAAAATTAAATAATTCGTACATTCCCTACCACTTCTGCCTGCTCTTCCTGTCTGTTGCCAGAAAGATGCTCTGGTTCCTGGATATCCAACAATTATTGTTGTGTCTATTTTCCCAATATCTATACCAAGTTCTAATGCATTTGTAGATACTAGTCCACATAAAACACCTGTTATCATCTTGTTTTCAATTTCTTTACGTTCGAGTGGTGTATATCCTCCCCTGTATCCCGATATTTTATCTATTAAGGAGGCTCCAAAGAAACTCTCTGCTTCCAAT
>JAENWH010000557.1 GCA_016650135.1 Peptostreptococcaceae bacterium | reverse complement strand
CTACTGTTAAACAGTGTCATAGCTGAAAAGAGTGAAGAATTACGCCTGAAAGAAGAAAAAATTGCTGAGGGCGGTAATTATTTTATAGTAACTAAGGAGATGGAAGAAGATCCTAAATATCGTAATCCTGATGGTTCATTGAATTTGGAAGCCATATGTAAGGATATTGGATTTCCCTTAACCCCTTCTCCTGAAGGAGCATTAAAGGAAACCCATCTTTCTGCCGTAGACGGCACTATTGGACCTCATGTTTTAGAGCACGCTGAGGCTGCTGTTTATTCAGATGATAAAAGCGTGTCATGGAGCTTGAAAAAAGGGGATAAGGTAATTTTCCATGTTTATGCAGACAAAGATTATTATAAATCCAGCGGACATCTTTATTTCGGTGCATTGAAAAGTGGAGAGCCTTTTTTGGTGGACAACCTTGATGAAGGGATTACCGTCGAAAAGGAAAAAGAATTCGAGTACGATGTCCCTGAGACAGGAGAATACCATTTTTATCTTTTTTGCGGATCTACGGAGCCGATTATTATAAAGTGGATCAATATTTCAATAAGTTAAAGTAAAAAATGAGCTGATGTAGAAGAAAACAAAGAAAAAAGAATTGTCTGCGTCACTAGAGCCATTTTAACATTATTTAATGTTATGTTTTCCACAGGAAGTTGGGTGGTTTTGGAATAGTTAAGGAGAAATTAATAAAAGGATAAGGCTTAAAGTTTTTTATAAAGTGATGCTAGAGGGTCAACTGATTTGGGAGGAGAAATTCATGAATAAATCGACAAAGTTTTTAATTGCAGGATTTGCTATTATATTGTTAAGTAGCCCTTTAGGATTAAAGTCGGCTCAAATATCTAGCGGGAATTTAACTACAGAATTCGTACCATATATGGCAGGGTTTATAATTTCATATATATTGGTAGGCTTCTTGTTATGTTGCAGGGGGTTTATAGAAATATTAAAAGGGGAAATGCAATGATGCTAAAGAGTGGAAAATATACGAAGTATATTAAGAATAGCTAATGAATTCGACCTACTGTGAAAAATTAATGATAAAGGAGTAAAAAATGTTTCAATTAACCATGCTAATAAATCAAGTTATTGCCATTATAGGCTTTGGTGTAGGCATATATGTACTATATTTACTTATCAAAGCATTAAAAATATATATCAAAAAGAACTCATGAAAACAGACAAAAAGTTGCTTTGAGTAAGAAGCAATCCATGATAACACTCCCACTTTGCTTTGTAGTGTAGCATCATTTAATCGAATTCACATGAATCTAGTTTATCGTAAAATCCCGTTAGATAAGTTAGCTTTTATGTATTAGGAGGAGAATCAATATGTTTGTAGCAGCTTCTATTTTAGGATTAGTATTATTAGTGGCTTCATTAATTGGCATTGCTGTTGGTATTCGCAAGAAAAACAGAATATTATTAATAAGTGCAGCTATTACATACGTATCTTTACTTATATTTGTTTTTGGAGCATATGGTGGAGGTAACAATGGGAGCAATGTCCTTCCG
>JAENWH010000287.1 GCA_016650135.1 Peptostreptococcaceae bacterium | reverse complement strand
AAAATACATTTTGGTCGCTTTTCCATAATACTTACAATGCTTCTCGTAATATCCCATTCCTTTCTCATTTTTCATCTTTGACTCTGTTTTAAGAGTCAACTTTTTTCAGGGAAAGACAGTTTAGGTATAAATCGGATTTGATAATACATTAAATAAAATGAGTATCCGGTTATGTACCTAGTTATCCTTTGCCGTCAGCATCAGCTGACGGACAGAATGGCGATTGAATCTAATGGCTTTAGCCACAGCAGATAGGACTAAAGCCCAACTCTTTTATTTTCATTTTATCCGTTGACTGAAGTCAACGGCAAAGGATAAAGGCTCAATATTTATCTGTTTAGGTACAAAGACGGATACTCATATATTACTATTTTTTTATGACCATTACTGTTGATCCAGAAACTCCATCAACAGTTGCCGTAATGGTAGCCACACCGGCTCCGACCGTTTTTACTATACCTACATCATTAACTGTAGCAACTAATGGGTTGCTAGATTGATAGTGAACATGTGTATTGGCCAGGTTAACAAATGAACCATCATTATTCACTGCTTCCATGATGTTATCAGCTGTGGCATGCAACTCTTCCCGTGCAGTGTTAATATCGCTTTTTATCCATTTATTTTTACCGTCCAAGTTGATGATTTCCCCCACATGATATATGAGTTTTTCCGGTTGAAGTGTCACATGTACGATCTTAGGTGTAAGGTCACCTTGAATATTCACGATCATAGAATCAGCTATTTTACGAGAGTTATAGCCAACCTGAAATTCATATACTCCATTGTAAACCACGCTCTTCAACTCCTTTTCATTCCATAACGACAAGTTTTCTGCATTAACTTTTAAGTTGATATGCTGGATTTGCCCCGGTTGAAGATTTTCGGTCTTTTGAAATCCTTCTAATTTTTTTATAGGCAATTCCTCCCCTTTCATCTTTGGGAATGCGACATAGAGCTGTGCAACAGTCTCTCCGGCTTTTTTACCGGTATTGGTAACATCAAAACTTACCATGACACTGTCATTGGGGGTTATTTCTGTTTTGGAAATATGTGTATTGGAAAATTTAAACTGCGTATAACTTAGCCCATAACCAAAGGGATAGGAAGGAGCTCCTTTAAAATACATATAGGTTCGACCCAACCCTCTGGATCCCATCGCATCTCTCGGCGCTAGATAATAATTCGATTTGTCAGGAAGTTGAGTGTCGTCTTTATACCATGTAAAATTGAGATGTCCACTTGGATTTTTCTTACCTAACAAAACATTGGCAAGTGCTGTTCCCTGGCTTTCTCCATTATAACTGCTGAACACAATAGTAGGAAACCAATGCTGTGTATAATTAATAGTAACAGGACCAACAGATTGAATAACCATCACCATATTCGGATTACTAAGTGCAGCTACCTGGTAAATCATGGAGCCGTAGTTGCCTGGCATTTCTAAATCCGCACGGTCTTGTCCTTCATGACTATCTGCACCATCCGTCCCGGCAAAAACGATCACCAAATCGGCACTCTTGATATCAGACTTTGTCTTTTCACTTAAAAAGGCAGGATTCTCCGAAGTTGTCGAAGTACCGGTATTGTCAAAAATTACCTGACAGTTTGGATTAATTTCCTTCATAGCAGACGTAATTCCCTGCACAGCGCTTACTTTAAGTGATGGGTCACCGGAATACCCACCCAATGTTACCTCATTTGCTAAATTGCCAACAATGACAACCTTATTTAATTTAGAAACATCCATTGGCAACAAACACTTGTTCATTCTAGGTACAGTATCATTCTTCAGCAATACCAACGTATTCTCTGCCACTTCTTCAGCTAATTTCTGATGAGCCGGACTCTGAATCACACTCTTGGTGATTTTAGTGTAAGGAACCTTGCCAGAAGGGTCAAACTCACCGGTTTTCATCCGGATGGTGAAGACATTGGTAAGAGCTATATCAACCACCCCTTTACTTAAAACACCTGCCTTTATCGCTTCCTCTATATTGGGAAGAGTATTCTCATAACCTGTACAGTTGAGATCAGTTCCCGCTCTAAGGGCATAAGCCAACCCTCCGGCCACACCTGATACAGTAACTCCACTGTTTTTATTCGTCCACACGGCCCTATCTCCTTGATGATTGGTATTCCATCCCGGCGCCACCCAATCATGCCCTTCAGGGAAATTTTTATACGTGGTACCCACAGCGCCACAATCGGAGGTAATGTAACCATCAAAACCAAAAGTTCGCTGGGCTAGTTCATTAACAATATATGTACTGGCTACAGCCGGAGTCCCGTTGATGGCATTATAAGAGGTCATCAGACCTGCTACGTGCGCTTTTTCAATAAGATAACGAAATGTAGCAGTGTAGTAATCCCTTATAGCCTCGTCATTTACATCAGATGAAACACCTGTCCGATTGTTCTCAATGTCATTCAATGCGTAATGTTTAGCGGTAGCTGCTGCTTTCAAATACCCGGTCTTTGATTGGCCATTTATTGTTTGTCCCTGAAATCCATTCACAAATGCTGCCGCCATGTGTGAAGCAAGATAAGTATCTTCACCAAATGCTTCATCCGTACGTCCCCAGCGCGGATCACGATCCATATTGATAGTTGGTGCCCAATATATCAAATTCCCATAATTGTCCTTTGAATCACCTAAATTATTCTGACCAACATTGAATAAAGATTTATCTACAAAACCACGAGCCTCATCTGAAATAGCTTCTGATTCCAGATAGATAAGGTTCGGATCCCAGCTCATGGCTGTTGCAAAATTGACCGGAAAACTTGTTGCATGTGGGCTACCATAAGCTTCTTCATCCTTTTTGTTGCCATTGTGGATGTTTCCAAACATGGCATTTACACCATGCTGACCCTCACTCCAGTAATAATATTGACTTACACCTAACCGGGCAATGGCAGGAGCATAATTGGTGTGAAGCTGTAGCACCTCCTCACTCAAAGTCATGCGCGACACAAGATCTGCTGCACGTTCTCGAAACGAATAAGATGGATCTAAATAAACAGGTCGTACTTCTTTGTTGATTACACTCAATTGCGATCCGGAAGAATGTTTCACTTTATGTGCATAAACATTTGATATGCACATAATTGACATAAGACAAATGATACCTAAACTGAATAATTTTTTTTTCATGATTTTAAATTAAGGTGGGTTCTAAAAATTCACTTTTTTACTTGTGATTCGAGAAAAATCGCAGAACCCGTTATACGGTTTTCCTAAATCAGATCGAATATACTTTATATTTTACATTTATCACATATAAAATTTACTTTTCCCTCTAATTTTAACTAACTAACTAACTAACTAACTAACTAACTAACTAACAGTCATATAGCTTTAAATGATATTTAAGCGTATTACCTACTCATACCGAAACAAATTATATGTCAGATTGATTAAGCCTATAATTCCTGCTGCTCTTTTTATGCCAACAGATCTTACAATTAAGCCATTCATACTTTGCTCCATAAAACCGAATACATGTTCTACTCTTGCCCTTGTTTT
>JAENWH010000467.1 GCA_016650135.1 Peptostreptococcaceae bacterium | reverse complement strand
ATATTACATTTGCGGTTTTTTTATAGTTTTATCGTATTTTGTTTCATTATACACCATCATTTGTCATATTTCAATAAAATAGCCGCAAATATAATATTTGCGGCTATTTTATTTTCAAGCTCATCTACTTCTTTAATCAATTTTAACTGCATTTTCATATAAATTCCACTCAATCCTTTCCCCCGACTGCCTTTCCCGTACTAACTGCACCACCAGGCCCTAGCTGATTCCAATCGCGCGGTCAATTAATCCCAATAAATAGTTTGGAAAATCATCTGTGTCATTATCTTCTGATGCAATTGAAGCGTTGCCAGTGTCTGATTTTCTTCAGGTTTTACAAACACTTCAAAACGATAATCACCCTCCACTTCGTCAGCATTCCATGCAGAAAAACCCGGCATAATTCAATTTGAAATTTCAAATTGATGTAGAACTCCGTCGGTGTCATTGACTGATATAACCTTAGAAAAATCAGTCCTCCTATTAACACCAAGCATATTTGCCATAATTTCATTATGACAGTTCAAACAAAAGTCACCGACATTTTCTACATGAATAGTAGCTTCACTTGCTTTGCATTCTTTACATTTCATACTCCGACTCCCTCACGCTTTCATTCTATTCTTTTTTCAGTATCTGCTGTAGGTAGCCAAACTTTCCTGTCCTGTCATTTCGTATCTTTTTCTTCTCTTGAACTTATATTCGTCTTTTAATCTTTCAAACATTTCAAATACAACTGGGCAAATTCGTGTTGACTCAACGATGCTCAGTAAACTAAATAATCTTTCAGGCTTATCTGTGTATGGATAGTCTCTGCAGCTATTCGGTTTACAAGTTTCAATTTCACATCCGCCATCTTCTTTTAGAAAACAGCATGGCTTTACATTTAACTGATAATCACCAAACTCTTGATTTATATATTTTTGAATAAAATCATTTTCTGTCATCTTTAGAAAAATCGAAACCGGACCTAATTCATCTTTCTTAAAGCTTGCTGAATATTCTTTACAGCAATTTCTGCATTTACTGCAATCGTAACTTACAAACAGCTCTTTGTTTAATTTTAAAAACTGCTCATCCAATTCATTCTCATCTGCATGATTTTTCAAATATGCTCTGAAGGCATAATTTTCTGCTTCAATTCTATTAAATGCATCTTTTACTTTTGATGGTTCTATCATTATATTTCCCTCCCAAAATCAAAATGGCAGTTCATTATCAGAATCAACTGAAATATTCCGAAAGATTAGTTCATCATTCTCGTCGTCTTCATCGATAAACGTGCCGTAAGGTCTACCGTTTTCAGTAACCCCAGTTATAAAATCCATTCCATATATCGCTTTCATATATTCTTCATATTGTTCTTCTGTCCATACTTCAACATTATTGCATTTACACTTTTTCGAATTTTTATTTTTACTCATCTGGCATTAAACCTCACTATCTATCATATTAAGATCAGCCATTTCACTCAGCTCATGTAATTTTTGCTTCAAAAGCTTCTTATCAATAAGCTTCAAGGTATACTCAGATATCAATGTAGGGGACAAACTTCTAGATAAAGCAAATTCAACAACTTCATCTTCTTTATTTGCACAAAGGATAACGCCGACACTCGGGTTTTCATTATTTTTTTTATGTTCTCGATCAAGTGCTTCAAGATAAAAATTCATTTTCCCAATGTGTTCCGGTTTAAATGCCCCAATTTTTAACTCAACCGCCACTAAACAAGCTAATCCTCTATGGTAAAACAACAAATCAATATAATAATCACTGTTTCCAACCATCACTCTGTACTCTTCAGAAACGAAAGTAAAATCTTTGCCAATCTCAAGGATAAAGTCTTTCAAGTTCGCTATAATAGCTTTCTTAAATTCGTGCTCAGAAAATTTTTCAGGCAAATTCAGGAATTCAAGGACATATGTATCTAAAAAATTGCTTTTGATTGCATTCACAACAGGTACAGGCTCTAATTTTTCAGTCGATAGCATGTAT
>JAENWH010000225.1 GCA_016650135.1 Peptostreptococcaceae bacterium | reverse complement strand
TTGATTTGCCAGACACAAGAAAAATATATGAAAGCAACCCTGAGACACCTGTTGAACATTATATTAATGAAGAATTATTTAATAAAAGAATCAAGATGATAGCCGAACCCAAAATCAATTTCATAATAGAGGTTTTAAATTCTGACGTTTCAAATGAAAAATGGCTGGATATCGGGTGCGGAACCGGGGAAATATTAATGGCCGCCAAGGCTCAGGGATTTGATGCCTATGGGATAGAATCTGATGAAAGAGAAGTAACGTTTGGCACTGTTAAAGGACTTAACATTAAACAGGCATTCATTTCACCAGAAACTAAAGACAAAGAGATTATAGAGCTGATAAAAGAAGCGGATATAGTATCTTTATATAATCTTTTGGAGCATATTGAAAATCCAAAGGGATTTATGGAGTTTGTTAAAGAAAATATGAAGTTGGGGGCAAAACTTGTTATTGAGGTGCCACATACGCCTTCTTTGGCTGAATTTGTAAATCTGACTTTTCCTATGATTACATACAGGCATTTAACGGCACCACAGCATTTGTAAATCTTCTCTGAGGAAGGAATGAAAAAAATACTGGGAGAGGATTTACCTTTAATAGCCACATGGGGATTCGGACAGGGCTTTACAGACATATTGAATGCTGCTGCGATTACAAGCAAAACTTACGACTCTGAAATACTGAAGCAATTGAGAAATATCAGCAACGAAGTTCAAAAGGCAATTGATGAAAATGGCTATTCGGAGGCAGTTATTTACGTTGCTGTCAAGGCCGTGGAATGAATCTCAAAAGATTTTTATATGCAATAGTGTTATAATATACAAAGTCTGATGAGCGAAAATCAGACGTTGGTACATTAACTTAGTAGAAAAGGGGTTAGTAAAAATGTCGTTTTTTATTGGTGATATCGAAATTGGATCAGAATGCAAACCTGTTGTGATACCGGAGATAGGTATTAACCATAATGGAAATCTAAATGTTGCATTTGAAATGGTTGACGCGGCTTGCAGAGCAGGAGCAAGGCTTATTAAGCATCAGACACATATTATAGAAGATGAAATGAGCAGTGCGGCAAAAAAGGTGATTCCGGGAAACTCTAATATTTCAATTTATGAAATAATGAAAATGTGTGCGCTTTCTGAGGAACATGAACTTGAATTAAAAAGGTATACAGAGAGTAAGGGAATGCTTTTTTTAAGTACTCCTTTTTCCAGAGCTGCAGTTGACAGATTAGAGAAATTTGACGTTAAAGCTTATAAGGTCGGATCTGGTGAAATGAACAATTATCCATTGATTGAATATATAGCTGCAATAGGCAAACCTATAATAGTATCGACAGGGATGAATGACATGAAATCAGTATCAAAAGCTGTTGAAATAATGAGCAAAAAAAATGTCAACTTTGCACTTATGCACACAACAAATTTATACCCAACTCCACCCAGGCTGGTAAGGCTGGGTGCGATGCAACAATTAATGAAAGAATTTCCGCAAGTGCCTATAGGCCTGTCTGACCATACTTTAAACAATAATTCATGTATTGCAGCAATGGCATTAGGCGCAAGTATAGTTGAACGACATTTTACAGATACATATGAAAGAAAAGGACCAGATGTAATATGTTCTATGGACGAAAATGCATTGAAAGAACTATTGGGTGCATCTGAAGAAATACCAGTCATGCTGGGAGGGGAAAAGCGAGCGGCAGAAGAAGAACGGGTAACAATCGATTTTGCTTTTGCAACGGTGGTCACCATAAAGCCAATAGAAAAGGGAGAGAACTTTACAACCGAAAATATTTGGGTTAAAAGACCAGGAACCGGTGAAATACTGGCTGAATATTATAATGAAATACTAGGGCAGAAGGCCAGTGCTGATATAGGCAAAGATGTACACTTGAAAAGAGATATGATTATAAAGGGTGACCAAAGATGAAAAAAATATTATTTATTACAGGAACAAGAGCTGACTACGGTAAATTAAAACCTCTAATGAAGGCTGTTGAAAAGCACGATGATTTTGAATTGTATGTTTATGTATCTGGAATGCACGTAATAGAAAAATTTGGCGGTACCTATAATGAAGTATTAAAGGATAATTATAAAAATGTTTTTGTGGCTTTCGGAGTTGTGCATTCAGAAAACATGAGTGTAAATCTTGGAAATATGATTTGTGATTTGACAGGTTACGCACAGCATGTAAAACCAGATTTGATAGTTGTTCATGGAGACCGGATTGATGCATTGTGCGGTGCTGTCGTCGGAGCGTTTAATAATATAATGGTAGCACACATAGAAGGTGGAGAGGTATCGGGAACAATCGATGACTCAATACGTCATGCTATCTCAAAATTTGCACATCTGCATTTTGTATCAAACCATGAAGCGAAGCAGAGACTTATTCAATTAGGAGAAGGGAGCAATGACATTCATGTAATCGGCTCTCCTGATATTGACATAATGATTTCTGAAACATTGCCTTCAATTGCGGAGGCGAAATCACGATATGATATAAAATTTGATAACTATGGGATTTTCATGTTCCATCCAGTCACAACGGAATATAAAGAAATAGGCGAAAAAGTAGAAATTATAATGGAAGCCCTAAAAGAATCCGGCAGAAACTTTATAGCTATTTACCCCAACAATGATACGGGATCAGATATAATTCTTAATCAGTTATGGCAGGAGGAGGGCAATCAGAATTTTGCTCTTTATTCCTCAATCAGATTTGAATATTTTTTGACGTTTTTAAAAAATGCGCAATTCATTATAGGAAATTCAAGTGCAGGAGTGAGAGAATCTTGCGTATATGGAGTGCCTAGTATTGATATTGGCTCAAGACAAAATGGGAGATATGATTCAAGTGTTTTAAAAAATATAGTGCATGTGAACGAAAACAAAAATGAAATTTTGGATGCGCTTAATAATATTGAAAACAAGGCAACTCATGCTTTTCAGTTTGGAGATGGCAAAAGCAAAGACAAATTTATGAAAGTGATTATGGATGAAGAAATCTGGGAGAGGAATCTGCAAAAGACATTTGTGGATTTGAGTGACTGATTATGATAAATGGTAGGAGTGTTTTAGCGATAATTCCGGCAAGAGGCGGAAGCAAAGGAATCCCTAATAAAAACATAACTGATCTTGGAGGGAAACCATTAATAGTGCACTCAATTATTGTCGCTCAGAATAGTAAATACATCGATAATATTTTTGTTTCAACGGATAGTAAAAGCATTGCTGCAGTTTCAGAAAAATATGGTGTTAAGGTTCCGTCACTAAGGCCATCGGAGATGGCAACAGACCAAGCCAAAATCATAGATGTTATTATTCAATGTATAGCTGATTTAAAACGGGGCGGATTATCCTATGATATCATTGTTTTATTACAGCCTACACAGCCACTTAGAACGTCACAAGACATAGATGCGGCATTAGAGACATTCCTGAAAAATGATTGTAAAGCAGTAGTTGGTGTTTCTGAGGTCACTGATTCTCCTGTTCTAATCAGAAAAATCAATGATGAAGGCATTCTGGAGAATATGCTGGGTAATGTACAGAGCACGGTGAGAAGGCAGGATATGGAAAAGTATTATCGTGTAAATGGTGCTGTATATATTAACCTGGCTTCAGAAATCAACAAGGATTTGAGCTTTAACGATAATAAGATTCCTTTTGTAATGGATAAAAGCAGAAGTATAGATATTGATGAAGAATTGGATTTGCTTATTGCTGAGGCAATTTTAAATCGCGGCCGGATAAATTAACAGTTACTCTGTTGACGTGAGTCAAAGTAATAACATAAAGGTGGTATAAAATGGTTGACATGGTTTTGCTAATTGAAGAAATTGAAAAAAATGTCGCAGACTTTAATATAAAAGCTGCAATGGAAAAGGTTGCCGCTCTAACTGAAAAAATAATTTTGGCAAGCAACAGTCTTGAGCAGTCAAAACTTGAGAAAATGATGGACACAATGGGTTTGATGAACTCTGCTCTGTCAAATAAAGATTATTTATTGCTGAGCGATGTTTTGGAATACGAATTAAAGCCATTTATTAATATGAATATAAAATAAGATTGGGAGAAGAGATGATGAACTTATATGAGAAAAACTTAAAATTCTTTGAAGAGCAAGTAAAAGCTATATACGATACCCTCACATCATCGGATGAATCCAAATATGATTCAAAGGTTACTGCAATCAGTCCATTAAATTTAAAGGTTGAGAATGCCGGAAAAACATGTTTTATACATAGT
>JAENWH010000559.1 GCA_016650135.1 Peptostreptococcaceae bacterium | reverse complement strand
GAATATTTCCACATGTGTGATTGGTTCCAGTAAACAAGGTTTCGCTTCCGCAATACCCTTCTTGAACGCAAGAGATGCTGCGATTTTAAAAGCCATTTCATTTGAATCCACATCATGGTATGAACCATCATACAAAACTGCCTTTACACCTACTACCTTGCAGCCGGCAAGCGGTCCCTTTTCCATACATTCTCTCAGTCCTTTTTCAACAGCGGGGACATAATTCTTTGGTATTGAACCGCCAAAAAGTTTTTCTTTAAATTCAAATTCTTCTGTTGAAGGGGAAAATCTAATATGCACATCTCCATATTGTCCGGCTCCTCCAGACTGCTTTTTGTGTTTTCCCTGAACATCTGAAGCCCCTTTAATCGTTTCTCTGAAGGCTATTTTTTGGTCAACAGCAACAACTTCGGCAGAAAATTTTTCTTTAAGTTTTGCCTTGATTATTCCAATTTGAATTTCTCCCTGTCCGCCAAGAAGTGTTTGGTGCGTTTCATTATTCCTTTCAAGCCTGAATGAAGGATCTTCCTCCATCAGCCTGTGAAGCCCTATACTTATTTTCTCGTCATCACCCTTCACCTTTGGTTCTACTGCCAGATACAGCGAAGGTTCAGGGAATTTAATTGGTGGATATGTAACCTGGTGTGCCTTCTCACAAAGCGTATCTCCAGTATGAGTAAACTGGAGTTTTGCAACTGCAACAACATCTCCGGCTTCCACTTCAGATGATTCACCCTGGGTTTTTCCTCTCAAGAAAAACATTGCTCCCAATTTTTCTGCTTTTTCTGATTTTGGGTTATATATTTCCTGTCCTGGCTTGAATTTCCCAGAAATTACTTTTACTAAGGAAATTTTGCCAAGGAAAGGGTCGGCAATGGTTTTAAAAACAAATCCAGAAACTGGTGCCGCAGAATCTACTTTTCTGATAATTTCATTGCCGTTACTATCTACTCCTGTATGATCTTTGTGTTCAGCAGCAGTTGGAATGTATTTTATTATGGCATCCATAACTTCTTTAATACCTGTCCCTTTTATGGATGAGCATTGCATAATTGGTGCTATATCCCCCGATTTAATGCCATTATGAAGTCCTGTCTTAAATTCCTCTTCTGTAAACGGCTCTCCTGAAAAAAACTTATCCATCAATTCTTCAGAGGTTTCTGCGATGGCCTCATTTAATGAATCTTTGTCATCAAAAGTAACTACCGAAACGCCAAATTTCGCTTTTAACTGATCCACAACTTTTGCAGTGTCAACATTTTCTTTGTCAATTTTACTTAAAAGGAAAAACCTTGGGATGTCAAATTCATTACATGTGTTCCACGCCTTTTCGGTTCCTACCTGAATTCCAGCGGAAGCATCAACCAAGATAACGGCAGCTTCAACAGCTCTCATTGCAGAATTAACTTCGCCTACAAAGTCAAAAAAACCTGGAGTGTCAATAAAATTAATCTTAACCTTGTTGTATTCAACTGGCACTATCGAAGTACTGATTGAGTATCCTTTTTCTATT
>JAENWH010000461.1 GCA_016650135.1 Peptostreptococcaceae bacterium | reverse complement strand
GTTGAAAGTATAGAATAAAATCTCTAATATTAAACTTGGTGATTTATTAGAAATTTAAAGAGAGTACAAAAGCACCCTCTTTAAATTAATTTCATTTACTATAATTAGTTACCGAATTTTTTATAAAGTTACCGACTTTTTTACAATGTTACCGACTTTTTTACGATGGATCACCATTGTTATGAATTATCTCTCTCCTATTCAACCGTTACACTTTTGGCCAGATTCTTAGGTTTATCAATATCGCAACCTCTAAGTTTTGCAATGTGATATGCCAGCAACTGAAGCGGAACAACGGACAGCAATGGGGACACCTCATCCATACAATCTGGTATGAAAATAACCTGATTCGTCTGGTTTTCCATTTCCTTGCTGCATTCCTTTGCAAGGCCTATTACATAGGCTCCTCTGGCCTTTACCTCTTCTATATTGGAAAGCATTTTTTCAAACAGTCTTTCCTGAGTCGCTATGGCAATGACAAGAGTATCTAACTCTATCAAAGCAATCGTTCCATGCTTTAATTCTCCTGCGGCAATCGCAGATGAATTTATATAGGATATTTCCTTAAGTTTTAATGATCCTTCGTAAGAGACTCCACAATCAACACCCCGACCAATAAAGAAAAATTGCTCCCGCTTGTAGACAGTTTTAGCCATAGCCTTGATTTTATCTTCATCGTTTAATACTCTTTTTAATTTTTCAGGAATCAGCTTCAATTCTTCAATAAATTTGTGATAATAGTCCAAATCTATTGTTTCTTTTGTATATCCCATATAAAGACCAATCAGATACATGCACATCAGCTGTGTTGTATAGGCTTTTGTTGAGGCAACGGCTATTTCCGGTCCTGCCCATGTGTAAAACACGTCATCCGACTCCCGTGCCACGGAACTGCCAACAACATTAACAACAGAAAGAACTCTTGCACCTTTTCGCTTTGCCTCTCGTAATGCCGCCAGGGTATCTAAGGTTTCTCCGGATTGGCTGACTGCGATGAATAACGTTTTACTGTCAACAAACGGGTCCCTGTATCTGAATTCAGAAGCAATATCAACTTCAACCGGAATGCCTGCCAGTTTTTCAATGGCGAACTTCCCGACCAAACCGGCATGATAGGCAGTTCCACATGCAACAATATATATTTTATTAAAGTTTTCAAGATCTTCCTTCGTCATGTTTATTCCATCCAATTTTATGATTCCATTTTCATCTAATCTTCTGTTTAAGGTTTCATAAAGTCCTTTAGGCTGTTCATGGATTTCTTTAAGCATAAAATGCTCATATCCGTCCTTTTCTGCAGCATCAGCACCCCAGGTTACGTTGAATACATCTCTCTTTACGATTTCCTTGTTTGCATTGTATATTTTAATGTCATCTTTTGTAACCACTACTGTTTCATTGTTTTCTATCAGGTATATTTTTCGTACATACTTTAACAGCGCTGGTATATCAGAGGCAATAAAATTACAGCCTTCTCCGATTCCTGCAATCAATGGGGCATCTTTACGAACTGCAACAATTTTATCTGGCTCATTTGAAGAAATAACTCCTATTGCATAAGCTCCGCGCATCTTTTCGACCGCTTTATAAACAGCATCCTTCAAATTACCGTCATAGAATACGCCAATCAAATGAGCGATGACTTCAGTATCGGTTTCAGATTTGAAAACAATACCATAATCATTAATAAGCCATTCCTTTAATTCCAGATAGTTCTCAATAATTCCATTGTGGACAACCGCAATGCTGTTATCCATATTGCTGTGTGGATGAGCATTTACGTCTGATGGAGCTCCATGAGTGGCCCACCTTGTATGCCCTATGCCAACATTACTGTCGAAATCTTCATCTTTAATCATTTTTTCCAGGTTTGAAATTCGACCTGCGCTTTTTCTGACTTGAATTTTTCCGTCCTTATAAAGAGCAATCCCTGATGAATCATACCCTCTGTATTCCAGCTTTTTCAGCCCGTCTATGATGATGGTTCTTGCACTGCCATTTCCTATGTATCCTACTATTCCGCACATT
>JAENWH010000290.1 GCA_016650135.1 Peptostreptococcaceae bacterium | reverse complement strand
TCCAGGTCCTCCCTTTGGGCCTTCATATCGAATGACCACCACATCCCCCGCAACAATTTTTCCTGCAAAAATGGCTTCTATGCTTAATTCTTCACTGTCAAACACTCTTGCCGGCCCGGAATGAATCAGCATTTCAGGTGCAACTGCACTCCTTTTTACCACACATCCATCCAAAGCAATGTTTCCCCAAAGAATTGCAATTCCGCCTGTTTCACTGTATGGATTATCAATAGGTCTAATAATATCATAGTTTTTAACATAAACTCCTCTTATGTTTTCTCCGACTGATTTTCCGGTTGCGGTGATTAAGCTTGTATCAATTAAATTCTTTTTTACCAGCTCCGACTGTACCGCTGAAACGCCACCCGCAAAATATAAATCCTGCATATGCGTTCCACCAGCTGGCGCTAAATGGCAGAGATTAGGGACTTTTCCGCTAACTTCGTTGAAAATTTCAAGATCCAGCTTAACGCCGGCTTCATTTGCTATTGCCAGAAGATGAAGTACGCTGTTTGAGGAACAGCCTAAAGCCATATCACAGGCAAGGGCATTTCTTATTGATTTTTCATTAATAATGTCTCTCGCCTTAATATCCTTTTCAACCAGATTCATAATTGCCATCCCTGCTTTTTTAGCAAGTGCAATTCTTGCGCTGTATACAGCTGGGATTGTTCCATTTCCTGGCAGTGCAATTCCTATTGCTTCACAAAGGCAGTTCATGCTGTTTGCCGTAAACATTCCTGAGCAGGAGCCGCAGCCTGGGCATGAATTTTTCTCAAATTCCATTAATTCCTCATCATTAATCAATCCGGCTTTTCTTGCGCCAACCGCTTCAAAAGTATTGGAAAGACTGAGCGCAGACCCGTCAGACTGCCCGGGAAGCATAGGTCCGCCCGAAACAACAACTGCAGGGATATTCATTCTCACGGCGGCCATTACCATTCCAGGTACAATTTTATCGCAGTTAGGAACTAGCACAAGCCCGTCAAAGCAGTGTGCCATTGCCATGGTTTCAACACTGTCACAAATCAGTTCTCGACTTGGGAGACTGTATTTCATCCCTTCATGACCCATTGCTATTCCATCGCAAACACCTATTGACGGAACAAGGATTGGGGTTCCTCCTGCCATTCTAACTCCGGCCTTCACAGCTTCTGCTATTTTATCCAGATTAATATGCCCGGGCACTATTTCACTATGTGCCGAAACAACTCCGATCAATGGCCTTTTTAATTCTTCTTCTGTATAACCCATCGCATAAAACAGCGATCTCATTGGTGCGCGTTCTAATCCCTGCGTAACCTTTGCACTTCTTAATTCCATCATCGTTCTCCTTTTTTAAACAAGCCCATTATAGGATGCCTATAATGGGCTTGTTTGATTTATTATTTCTTTAACCAGCTCATCATTTTTCTTAACTCACTGCCTACTTTACAAAGAAGATGCTCTGATTCCATTCTTCTTGTTGCAAGGAAGCTTGCCTTATTCGCATGATTCATTTCTACAACAAACTTACTGGCAAAGGTGCCGTCTTGAATTTCGTGAAGAACCTTCTTCATTTCTTTTCTCGTTTCTTCTGTAATAATTCTCTTTCCTGTTACATAATCCCCATATTCAGCTGTATTTGAAATTGAATATCTCATCATTTCAAATCCGCCGCTGTTGATTAGGTCAACAATTAGTTTCATTTCATGTACACATTCAAAGTAGGCCATTTCAGGTTCATAACCAGCTTCCACTAATGTATCAAACCCAGCCTTCATTAACTCTGTCACGCCACCGCAAAGAACTGCCTGTTCACCAAATAAATCTGTCTCCGTTTCTTCTTTAAATGATGTTTCAAGAATTCCAGCTCTTCCTGCTCCTATTCCACTTGCATAAGCAAGTGCATAATCTTTTGCTTTTCCCGACTTATCCTGATAAACAGCAATTAGACTGGGAACACCTTTTCCTTCAAGATACTGAGTTCTGACTGTATGTCCAGGACCCTTTGGCGCTACCATAATGACATCAAGATATTCTGCAGGCTGAACCTGACTGTAATGAATGTTAAAGCCATGGGCAAACATGAGGACATCGCCTTCCTTCATATGCTTTGCGACCTGTTTGTTATAAATTGCAGCTGCCGTTTCATCCGGAACAAGCATCATTACAAAATCTCCGGCTTCAGCAGCCTCTTCAACCTCAACTACCTTTAATCCGGCTTCTTCTGCTTTTTTCCAACTTGCTGAATCTTTTCTAAGGCCGACAATAACATCAACTCCGCTTTCCATCAAATTCTGTGCATGTGCATGTCCCTGGCTGCCAAACCCTATAATAGCAACTTTCTTTCCCTTTAAAAGTCCCAGGTTGCAATCTGTGTCATAATACTTTGTGATCATTTTTTCTCCTCTTTCTTTTCTTCTGTGTTTTAATCAATTTTACTTTTTCGATGCCTGACAATTTCAAGAATCGCTTTATGTTCTCGCCTAGTCCTCAAAACGAGTATATTCACGGACACCTCTGTGGATGCCTGTTACTCCCGTTCTACAGAACTCAACCATTTCATAACAATCTAACATTTTCATAAATCCATCAATCTTTTCAGGTGCGCCAGTCAGTTCTATAATCATGCTGTCCTTTGACAAATCGATGATTTTTGCTCTGTAAATATCAACTATTTCAATGATGGCCCCTCTGTTTGTCTTATCAGCCTTCATTTTAATAAGTATCAACTCTCTAAAAACGCTTTCATTAGGATCCAGTACATATATTTCTCTTACTATTTCCAGCTTTGCCATTTGCGATAAAATCTGGGCTAAAGACTGCTCATTTCCCGTAAAACCTATTGTAATTCTTGTTATATCGGGGTTTTGCGTGGCTGAAGCTGTAATGGTATCAATGTTAAACCCTCTTCTACCAATTAAACTGCTGATTCTGCTAAGCACATTAAACTGATTATCAACAAGAATGCTTATTACTTCTTTCTTAAGTGTCATAAATCTCACCCCTAACCTAGAATCATATCATCTACAGTACCACCATTTGGTATCATAGGAAGAACTTTTTCTTCTTTATCTATAAGGCATTCTATCCAGACAGGCCCTTCATCTTTCAGAGCTTTGGCAAAAACCTTTTCAAACTCTGCCAGATTTGAAGCCCTGTATCCTTTTGCTCCAAACCCTTCCGCAACTTTTACATAATCCGTTTTTCTTTCCACCGTTGTTTGTGAGTATCTTTTATTATAAAAAGCACCCTGCCACTGATAAACCATTCCTAAAACCTTATTATTAAATATTACTGAAATTATCGGCAGATTATTGGAAACCGCTGTACAAGCCTCATTCATATTCATATGAGATGAACCTACCCCGGTAATGTGAATCACCCTCTTTTCAGGACAGGCTATTTTTGCACCAATGGAAGCACCATATCCAAATCCCATGGTTCCAAGTCCTCCACTGGTAATGAATGATTTCGGCTTAATATGTTTAATAAACTGAGCAGCCCACATT
>JAENWH010000303.1 GCA_016650135.1 Peptostreptococcaceae bacterium | reverse complement strand
GCATGTCCAAAGGAATCATTGATCAGTTTTAATCCGTTTACATCACCCATAACAATGGTCAAAGGAAGGTTTCTTTTTGTATCAAGCCTCTTTAACTCTTCTTTATAAAATCTTCGATTGTATAGCCCTGTAAGATGGTCATGATAACTTATATAGAGGATTTGTTCTTCTATTTTTTTTCTTTTCTCAATATTGCGGATTACACCTACGCTTTCTATATCCCCGTCTGAATTGTATTGATATTTTCTTGATATTTCAGCCCAAATAACATCTCCATTTTTACAAGGCTGTTGAGCCTCAGTTATATAATGTTTTGGCTCTTTAGGATTTTCCATAAACTTTTTTACATTTTTTGCCATTTCATTCTTTACCACCACTAATGCTTCAGGTGTTAAATTTTCTTCTAAGCTTTCGTTCATTGCTTCTTCTGCTGTAATTCCTCTCAAATTTAATACAGAAGGACTAACATATGTGAATTTATTTTTTGTTACATTAAAAACCGAAATGACATCAGAAATATTCTCTGCTAAAAGTCTATATTTTTCTTCACTTTTCCGCAATTCATCTTCTGCCTTCTTGCGTTCTGTAACATCGCGGAAAACTAAAATTACGCCGTGTATATTACCGTTTTCACCCTGAATAGGCGCAGCACTATCAGCAATTGATCTTTCAGTTCCGTCTTTAGCTATTAATGCAGTATGATTTGCAAGTTCGATAACTTGGCCCGTTTCTAATACTTTTTTTATCAGATCTTCAGATTTTTCTCTGGTATATTCGTTAATAATCTTAACTACTTCTGCAAAAGGCCTTCCAACTGCGGTATCATCAAGCCAACCCGTGAGATTTTTTGCTATTTCATTAAGCATAGTAACATTTCCATTATAATCAGTACTGATAATGCCATCTCCAATAGATTGCAGGGTTATTCTCAGCCGTTCTTTTTCTATAGCTAAAATACTTCGACTGGTCTCTAATTCTTTATTCTTCTTGCTTAATTTTCCACCTAAATGATAAAGGACTCCCGCCCCTAGAATCAAAATCAAGCCACGAAAGATTTGATCAACCGACACTCTGTTGAGTTCTATGAAATTAAGGATATTGAAATATACAGCAAATGCTATGGCTAACGGTACTGTATAGCGGTGATACCAGAGCCCTACCATTATGACTGGTACGTAAAATAAACTTGTGTAAACAGTAGCTGAGCCTTCAAAACTCTCATTAATATACAATGATAACAGGCATATAATAAATGAGGTTGCAACAACTATCACCATTCTCTTATTCTTCTTAATATTCATCTTCGTCCATATTCCTTTCGTTAGAACATCTCATACAATTGCTTTTAGTGAGTGCAATCAATAATCTTAATTCAGCATCTTTACTCCCTTGTAAAAATAATTTGGCATTCTTATAGTCCTATAAATGAATTATTTCTGCTATTCTTGATTTTCTTGCCAATCTTGAAACTACACAAAAATATCGTACTATAAACTGGCGCATTATTCAATACTGTATATGGAAATATCATACAATGGATGGATTATTGGTAATAACCTTTATTACTTCCATATCCAAATCCGTCAACATCTCTTTAAACTCTACAGTTTTTGAGCCGCCTGCCTTGATATAATTCGTCGGGAATTCAAGATATAATACTGGCCTTTTTTCCGTGCAGAAAATAATAGGTAAACTAGGCAAAAAAGATTTCCAGATTGATAATCAGGAAATCTTTTTTCCATAGTTTAGGTTTGTCCATTTTTTTTGCTGCTTCCCTTCTATTTTTCAAGCGCTTATCCTATTCTCATGTTCTGATATGGGATTGATAAATTTCTTCATACCCCCTCCGTGTAGGGTGAACGTCAAACTGTGGAGAAAGTGCCCTGAGGGTCTTTACTATTTCCGGCCAATCCTTTGCAAACTGCTGTACACCAGCATCTAACTCCAGAGCCACTCCCGTCAGAACTGTTTTCAATTTGTCTCTGTTGGTTTCGCTGGTCAGCAGCAACGCCAAATCTCGGTTAAATGTGGCGGACCTGGAGTCAAGTTTAAATTCCGCTGCAATTCCAGTTGTAACAGGCCTCAGAAGATTATTGCCGCCTATACTGATGGTGATAATGTCTGCCTTGAGCACAGCATCAATGGTAGCCTTATCCGTCTTCAGACTGGCCAGCAGTTCACTGCTGTTCTTGCCGGGTTTTCCAAGATTTAATAGCATAGGCTGTACATTTCCGGTTTCCTTTTTCATACCATCGTAAAACAAGTCCACATACCCGAACCCTTTTGCCACTTTCGATCCATAGGCAATAGAATCTCCCAGGGCGATATAATTCACTCCACTTTGCGTTTCGACCGGCGTGCCTGCTTTTTTCAAAGCCGCTTTGTCCAGTGCAACCAGTGCCTCACAACGCTTAATATTATTCTGACCTTTAAAACTTCCGTCCGGATATCCGGCCATGATTTTTGCCGAATATACTGCACCAATGGCCCCCTTGCTCCATGTTACAGCCTTAGAATCGTTGAATACACCTGCTGCGGCTTCATTCCCGTCAAGCCCGGTAATTTTCATTAAAATAGAAGCTACTTCCTCTCTGGTAATAAGGTTGTCCGGCCTCATTGTTCCCTCAGGATATCCCGTGATATATCCAAATATGCCATTCACAAGGGACATGAATTCTGCCCGCGAAATGCTGTTTTCCGGTCTGAAAGTCCCATCTTCATATCCATTAACGATTCCCTGGTCAACCCAGTTTTGAATGGTGTCCTTTGCCCAATGCCCTGTAATGTCGGATACACTTGATGCATATGCGTTTACTGATACAAGTGTGCACAGGATACAAATGAATGTTACTATGGCTACCCATTTACGTATGCAATTAATTAATTTTCTCATGATGACTCTCCTTGCGTAAAATGTTTTTTACTCTCTTTCTGTTTTTTTGTTGCTATCCCTATTGCCAATTAAAATTATACTTTAAGGTTACTTTTGAGGTGTAGAAAAAATCCGCTACTGGCCATGATTAATACTTGTTAGCATAGTTCCATGGTCTGCATTTTGTCAGTCTGTTCTTCAAAACAATCATCTTTTCAGAGGCATCGGCGTTGTTTATACGATCTTTTGCTATAAGCACATACTGATTCTGCATGGTCGTATATGCTTTTTTAATCAGTGGATTGTTGCAAGCCTCATCAAAAAAGATGAAGTCTTTGGGAAGAATACCCGGAACACCGTCCAGTCGGTTTTGTTCTTCCTTAAGCCGAATGGAAAGCAACTGTGCCATCATCTCGTCATTTTCCAACAAGGCTTTTATGCGTGGCTCAT
>JAENWH010000536.1 GCA_016650135.1 Peptostreptococcaceae bacterium | reverse complement strand
TTTCATTGATTCTTTAAAATCATTTGCCAGTATTTCTTTTAAGGTCAACTAAAACACCTCTATCTTTATGCCATATGACTAAAATTTCTTAGCCTTTTTTCTTGCAGCTTCTGACTTTTTCTTTCTCTTAACGCTTGGCTTTTCATAATGTTCTCTTTTTCTAAGTTCCGACATAACGCCATCCCTCGCGCAAGAACGCTTAAATCTTTTAAGAGCGCTTTCCAAAGTTTCATTCTCTCTTACAACTACTTGTGCCATGTATCAATTCACCTCCTGCCTTATTTGAAAATCACTTAGATGCTTGTCTAAACGGATTCACCTATAACGCTAATATTATACTATCTTTTCAACTTTGAAGCAAGATATATTTCAGTATTGCTGAAAATAAATTTATCTTTCATTTCAGTATTACTGAAAATAAATTAATCTTTCATTTAGAGATTGCTGGAAATATTTCAGCAATCAACCCGGAGGCCAGATCATTTTCCTCTTACCCAGAAGATGAAAATGTAAATGTTTGACGGTTTGCATGCCATCTTCGCCACAATTGTTTACCAGTCGGTACCCGTTCTCAAGTCCTAGTTCTGCCGCGATATCCTTAACCTTCAACATGATGTGCGCCAGAAGTTCACTATCTAATCCAGTTACCGCATCTAAAGAATCAATGTGTTTTTTTGATATTATGAGTACATGAACCGGTGCCTGTGGTTCTAAATCATGAAAGCATAGTATGGATTCATCCTCATATACAATCTTTGCAGGAATATCCTTATTCCCAATCATACAAAAAATACATGTCGCCATTTTTATTCTCCTTTTACTCCATCTTTATATAATCCAGTAATTTTTACTTTAACAAATTTGTTAAGTAATTCGTTATCAGTGCTATCAATGTAAGCTTTAACATAGTTGTCGGTGTACCCTGTAAGCATTCCATTTTCAATGTTTTCTGTCAATACCACTCTAATTTCACCAATGCAGCCCCTGAAAAATTCTTCAGCTGATTTTTTACCTTCAGCAATCAACCGTTCGGACCTTTTGTTCTTCATTTCAGGCGAAACAGGTGATTTCATCCCTGCAGCGGCGGTTCCCTCTCTTTTGGAATATTTAAAAGCGTGGACTTTGCAGAATCCTGCTTCCCGAATGATCTCCAGGCTGTCAACGAAATCCTCTTCTGTTTCTCCAGGGAAGCCTGCAATTATATCAGTTGTAATACCATAACTTTTATCAAAACTTCTTAGCAACTCAACTATTTCCATGTAATCTTCTCTTGTATATTTTCGATTCATTGTTTTAAGTATTTTATTGCTTCCGCTTTGAATTGAAAGATGAAGGTTATGACAAAGTTTATCATACTTTAACAGTCTTTGTACATATTCTTTATTCACTACAGTTGGTTCTAATGAGCTTAAACGAATTCTGAATTCACCTTCCATATTGTTCAGTTCTTTTATAATCTGTTCAACACCTGAACCAACACCTGACTCAACACCTGAATCAACACCCGAATTTTCTTTCTCCTGATCCATCCCGTATAAAGCTGTGTTTATTCCTGTCAGAACAATTTCCTTAAACCCTTTTTCAATTAAAGTTTTTGCTTCTTCAATTATTTCCCCTAGAGCCCTGCTTCTG
>JAENWH010000384.1 GCA_016650135.1 Peptostreptococcaceae bacterium | reverse complement strand
TACCGGAGAGGAGTCAGAAGAGCAGATTAAAATCAGAACGGACAGGGTTTGTTCAGGGAATCTGGATAATTTGTTTTTACTTGCTGAAACAAACATTGAAAATATTATTCATGTTCAGGAACAGATGAAACCGGATTTTATGATAATAGACTCCATTCAAACCATGTATTCAGATGAAATAGAATCTGCCCCGGGAAGCGTATCGCAGGTAAGAGCCTGTGGCAATCATTTAATGAAGGTTGGAAAAACAAAAAACATTCCCATCTTCATCGTTGCTCATGTCACTAAAAATGGTGAACTGGCCGGACCGAAAATCATCGAGCATTTAGTAGACTGTGTTCTCAGCTTTACAGGGGAAAGAAATCAGGAACTTAGGATTCTGAGATCAATGAAAAACAGATTTGGTACAACCAGTGAAATTGGGGCTTTTGAAATGGAGGAGGCTGGATTACTGGAAATAGATAATCTTTCGCGAAGCTTTTTAGAAGGCATGGAAGAAAGTGTTGAAGGGGCAGTGGCCACGGCTATATACGAGGGAACCAGACCTTTACTGCTTGAAGTGCAGGCATTGACCACTCCGACAAATATTGGCTTTGCCAGAAGAACGGCGGTGGGAGTAGAACTTTCAAGATTAAATATGATATTGGCTGTACTTGAGAGAAAAACTGGAACCTCTTTTATTAATACAGATGTGTATGTGAATATTGTGGGTGGTTTAAAACCAGAAGGGACTTCAATTGATCTAGCGGTGGCGCTGGCAGTTTATTCCTCTCAGCGGGGTATTGTTTGCCCTTCTAAAACTTTAGCTATTGGAGAAATCGGGCTGACAGGTGATCTGCGGTCCGTTCAGAATACTGATAAAATTATTCGGGAAGCCTCCAGAATGGGCTTTGAAAGAGTAATCCTTCCGGAAAAAAACGCCGCTAAGTTTAGCGACGTTCCAAAAAACCTTAAAATGATAGGAGCAAAAAGTATTCGGGATGCAATCAGGAGTCTCTAAAGAAAACTGATTAGACAACAAAGTTTATTGTTTTGAGAAAGTTAATTATTTTATAAAAGTTTATTTTTTTAATTCAAACCAAAATAGACTTCCTTTACCGAGTTGGCTCTCAACCCCATAATTGCCAGAATGCTGGTTAATAATTTCTTTTACAATAGATAATCCTAATCCGCTCCCCGTTGTCGTTCTTACATGATTTGTACTGGCTTTATAATATCTGTCCCATATGCTGTCAAGTTCTTTTTTAGGTATTCCCATACCGTGATCCAAAACTTGGCAATGGATATAATCGGGGTTTTCAACAATTGTAATCATTACAGTTTTGTCTTCACCACAATATTTTACACCATTGTTAATCAAGTTGGAGAAAACCTGCATTATTTTTGCTCTGTCAGCGTTGATTTCAATTGAAGAAGGCGATTCAAAAATTATTTCATAACCCTCATTCTCAACGAGCAGATTATAGGAGGCTATTAACCCTTGAACAGCGGCTACCAAATTAAAGTTTGATTTTTCAATAGAAAGCACACCAGATTGCATTTTAGAAAGAGTAAGCATATCATCAACCAGAAGATTCAGCCTGTCTGCCTCGTCAATAATTATTTTGATATGTTCCTTTCTTTTTACTGGATTATCCCCAGAAAGATCACGCACCATTTCAGCATAGGATTTGACCATTGTAAGCGGTGTCCTAAGGTCGTGAGATACGTTGGCAATGAGATCTTTTTGTAATAAGTAGGTTTTTTCCAATTCTAAAGAAGTATACGTCAGTGTGTCAGCTAAAGCAATAATTTCCGAATAATGTCCTCCCTGGAATTTAATTTTATAATTTCCTTTAGATAGTTCCCTTGCCGAATTTGTGATGCTTCTTATAGGCTGGGAAATTCTGTTGGACAAATAAAATGAAATGATAAAGGCCAAAAGTAGAGATATCACTGTTACATAAAAAAGCTGATCTCTTAAAATCCCAACGGTTGATTCAACAGGGAAAAGAGGAGCAAAAATATACAGGATAATGTCTGAGCCATTTTCCCTATGCAGAAAAGTGGCGTAAGCAAGGGTGTTTGTGCCTGTCGTGGATTCAGGGATGATCAATGAAGAATTAAGGCTGTTGTTATTTAAAAGTTCTTGTTTTACCATTTC
The DNA here is from genome assembly GCA_016650135.1 of Peptostreptococcaceae bacterium. The sequence goes on along the minus strand of JAENWH010000384.1, from coordinate 367 downwards.
CATTTCTTTTATATAACCATAAGGTTTTCTGACTACAGCATCCACCGGTGAAAAAACAATAGTGCCATCAGATGTTTCTATATGGATATACAAATCGTTTGTATAGGAAACATTTCTAATGGTTTCAATAAAATTATCCTGCCCGTACTGGGAGGCAATAATAGAAGCAAGTTTTGTGGTTTCGGAGACTTTCATTGCCTGGTAATAATTATTTAAGAAGAAAATTTGTAAAAACCATAAAACTATCATTAAAAAGGCAGCAAAAGAAATAAAATATGCCCAAAGTTTAAAGGTTATGCTTTTTCTGTCAAAATTAAACTTCAAATTTGTATCCTACCCCTCTTAATGTGACGATGAAGTCCCTGTA
>JAENWH010000020.1 GCA_016650135.1 Peptostreptococcaceae bacterium | reverse complement strand
TTTTAATGGCAGAGGATATTCTTGAACATCATGAAAGATGGGATGGGAAAGGATATCCGAGGGGTCTTAAGGGCAAAGAAATCTCATTGCAGGCAAGAATTATTGCTGTTGCAGATTCCTATGATGCTATGATTAGTGATAGGATTTATGGTAAAGCTTTGAGTGAGGAAGAAGCCACAAATGAAATAAGGAGATGTTCCGGCACTCAGTTTGATCCAGAGATTGCCAGGGTATTTGTTGAAAAAGTTTTAGGGAAAGAGTGGGAACAGCTTAACAAAATATAAATAAATGTTTAGCTATGTTCCCAAAACTATCCAGAGCTATTTTTTCAAATAACAGCTATTCCGTCAACTCACCCTACATAAAAAAATTCAATCGACATCAATTATGTCATCTCACCGCACGTGGAGACGGTAATAGTACTATATAAAAAGTAATTGGAACTATTGATTTTAAAGGACTCTAGAGGCGTAATTGCATTTTTAGAGAGACGAGTGGTTGAGGTAATATAGGGTTTAAGTATAATAAGGTAGGGTTTAAGCAGACTTGAAATTGTCGCCCTACAATAGCCCTCAGAAAATATCTTAATTTATAAAGCCTATTCCTTATCTAAATGCTCTAAAGCATATTCACAACACAAAGCAACGAGCTTATTCATGGATATTTCTTTTTCTTGAGCAATAACATCCAGTCTTTCAACTAATTCTTTTTTTAGTCGAAATGTTTTATTTATATTTTCTTCCTTTGGGATTTTAAATGACATCTAACACACCTCTCTTTGACGTTATTTTATGTGTGTTAGATACTAATATATACATTTTTTTAACAAGTGCATTTTGCACTTGTTAAAAAAATGCATTTAAGGTAATATATAAATAGTTTAAAGAACCATTTTTAATTACTTATATTTATGAAGGAGGAAGCAACTAATGACAACAGGATTTACTAATGTTAAAAGAAGAATTGCCATTCTAGCAGTTTTTTGCATGATTTTTACCGTAATGCCTGTAAACACATTTGCTGTCTCCCTGCCCAACATCTAAATAGTGGATAGTCATAACTTTTCCATTAATTGAGGAAACCATTACAGTCTGGGATGTATTGTTCCAACTGACATTTGCACCAAATGATTCAAGTAAGAAGCGTGGTAGGATAAACATCCTTTTGCCCCGCAGACAGGACAAACGGCTTTAGAAGGACAAAAAGAAACTAAAGAATCAGAAAAAAGCTTGCTATCCGAAATATTTTTTAAATTCAACTTGCAAAATTTCTGAATACCAAGGTCAATGATATCTTTCAACTGGAAGACTAAATGATATTACGCACCTTTCCGCTTTCTGCATTTTTAACATGTCGGATTACCGCCTTTATGCAATGTTCTTCTGGGGTATATTGGGGATGTAGTGTAATGCGTAACCGGTTAACCTCCAGTTTGATAGCTGAAATTGTATTGCCGCCTTATTAGTTAATATATTGCAAATTAGAATATATTACAAATTAGAATATTACAAATTAGAACTGATTTTTTGGTAGGAACATGATACAGTACAAAATAATTATGCCGTTTAAACAGTAACCTCTTGAAACAAAAACATGTGTTTGTTATTGTTGAACTACAAAATGTAAATCGGAATAGAGGGAAAATCCATGATCAGTAAAACAGTCATTGTACAAACAATAAGAGATTTAACAGCATTTGTACATACGGATGAAATTAATAATTTTTTCAAAGAATCATCTTCGGTATTTATTCAAATCTTCATACCAGAAATGGATGCTGACTGGGCTATGAGTATCGAAACTGTCCTAAGTGAAACATTTCCCGAAGCCGTCATTGTAGGGGGATCAAGTATGGGGGGGATTATTCATGGTGAATTGTGCATCGAATCCACTATTTTATCGATCACTTTTTTACAAAAAACCATGGTTAAAGGTTTTATCATCGATGGATCCGGTGATGATCCCGAGGTGTTGGGTAAAACGTTGCAACAAAAAATCAACAGTTCTTGTAGGAATATAGCAGGGATGCTGTTATTGGCGACGACTTCGAATATGAATGTTGCAGAGTTCTTGACCGGCTTCTCAAACTCAAAGGGTACTTTTCCTGTTTTTGGAGGAGGTTCCGGGAATGTTACAGCGGCAGAAGACTCCTTTTTATTCCTTAACCATGAGGTTCAAACCAAAGGGGCTGTAGCAGTGGCTTTTATGGGAAATTACATCAAGATTGAAGCGCATACATACCTTGGCTGGCAAGCTTTAGGTAAGGAGATGGTTGTTACAGAAATGGATGGACCATGGGTTAAAAAAATCGATGATCAACCGGCCTTCAATATATATCACCGTTATCTTGATATTCAAAATGATGAGAATTTCCTTCTCAATGTATCAGCGTATCCTTTATTGCTAAAAAGAGATGGCGTTGAGTACGCCAAAACTCCATTAGCAGCAAATAAAGAAAACGCAATTAAATTTTTTTCCGATATAAAAGTTGGAGAAACCGTTCGGATTGCTTATGGAAATCCAAAAACAATGATTGACCAGTCCCAAGTTATTCAGGATCGGATCGAAAACTTCAATCCAGAATCGATTTTTCTTTACAGTTGCGTTTCCAGATTGTCGCTTCTTCAAAAAGATGTGGATTTAGAGACGAAACCTTTTGAAGTGATTGCACCGACTTTCGGGTTTTATACCCATGGTGAATTTTATGGTCAGGCTGATAATATACATATTCTTAATGCGACGATGGTGGCGGTTAGCATGACGGAAGGGGTAAAGAGCAGGGAGCGAATCAAAAGGGGTGGTCAGCCGTTACTCTCTGAGAATCCGGATCCTTTTACCAATAAACATTTTCAAAATATTTCTCGTTTGACCAATTTTACACAAGCGGTTACAGCAGAACTTGAGGAAGCAAATAAAGAGGCCAGAATTTTTGCAGAAAGAGATTTCTTAACTCAAGCCTACAATCGGGTGAAAGCTCATGAATTCATTGAAAATGAAATAAAACGTTGCCAACGCTATGACACAGAATTATCATTTTTAATTTTGGACGTGGATCTTTTTAAAAGCGTCAATGACACCCATGGACACAATGCTGGTGATGCCATCCTTGTCTATCTTGTCAAAATGCTTAAACAGGAAATTAGAGATGTTGACATGTTAAGTCGCTGGGGGGGAGAAGAATTTCTGATTATTATGCCTAAAACTAATCTTGTGGAGGCAAAAATATCAGCGGAAAGAATTCGCAAAACAATTGAGCAGGCCATATTTCCTAAAGGAAATCATCAAACATGCAGTATTGGGGTTACTTCATACAAAGTTGGAGAGTGCCTTGAGGAAACCATTGATCGTGCCGATCAAGCTCTTTATGAAGCAAAACAAAAGGGAAGAAACTGCGTTGTGGCGAAATAAAATTGTTCCAACGGCCTAAGTATAAATTAAAACATCAACTTTCCCAGCTGTAAGAAAGAGGGTTTTGCTCTCTTCCTGTTTTTTTGTCATTCTTGCCAACTAAAATTATACCCTATGAGAGCTTTATGATTGGTTTAATGACTGTAATTTCTGATAAAGCAATTATATTAACAAATACAATAAATCTCATATCACTCAAAAGTATAAGGCAATGTATAATTGCTTTTTTGACACATGAATACCATATTCAAAAAAATATTGTAATTAAACCAAATATCTCTAAGAAAGATTTTGCTGAAAGACTAGGGATACAAAGATCCTCATTAAACAGAGAGTTAAACAAAATGCGAAAAGATAGATTGTTGGAATATGACGCAAGAACTATTACACTTAAAAATATAGACGTGGGTAAGGAATGGAAAATTTAACCACAGAACAAAAAATATTGCAATAAAAGTATAAATAACATCTATTCTGTCAACTCACTCTAAATGAAAAAGTTCAATCGACATCAATTATGTCATCTTACCGCACGTGGAAATGGTAGTAGTGCTATATAAAAAGTAATTGGAACTATTGATTTTAAAGGACGCTAGAGGCGTAATTGCATTTTTAGAGAGACGAGTGGTTGAGGTAATATAGAGTTTAAGTATAATAAAGGGCATTCAATCTTGTGGTTGAGTTCTTTTATCTTGCGAGGAAATAATGTTATAATCTTCACAATTACTTGTCTTATAGAAAATTATGGAAGAGTAGGACGATTGGGTATATAATAAAATGGTGTAGATATTTATAAAATCCACGATTTACACACTAAAAAAACTATATGATATCCCTAAACAAAAACCACAAAGGAGGACATCCCCATGAAGAATTGCGAAATGAAACTAGACGGGAACATACTGGCTATAACGGTTGATATATCAAAGGAATTTGGAGTATCATCTTCAGGAAAAAGCATTATTATCGGCTCAACTGAAGGCAATGTTTCTATACCCGATAAAGAAGATATTAAAATTGGTGTTAATGTATATAGAAAAGCTTAAGGAGCGATATTTGTGAGTGCCAAGTGCAATTTTCCGCTACAAAGTGTACATTTTAAATCGGCAAATATTAGTAATATGGTAAATCAATGTGGGAGGAAATTAAATGGGATATGCAGGGAAAATTTTAGTTGGTGCTTTCATAGGCGTTGGTGCAATTGCAGCAGCTCCATTTACAGGTGGTGGTTCAGTTTTAGCAGGAGCAACATTAGCATCATCGTTATTGGGTGCAGGCGGTGTGGCAGCAGTAGTATCTATAGCAGGGGGTGCAGCTGGAGCAGCAGTGCAAAAGTCAGAAGATAATTTAAAAGAAAAGGATGTTAGAAATGCAAAGACTTCATCATTTCAAGATGGAATGAAAGAAGGTAAAAAAGAAACTGTAGAAGAAATAATGAAATTTGCCGATTTCTATTTAGCAACTACGGCTCTTTCATATTATTTCGCGCGTTGTGATGGAGAAATATCTGAAGAGGAAGCATGGGAAATAGAATATGATTTGGATGCTATTATCAAGAATGTAGATATTCCTACTCCTATTCGCCAAAAACTCGCCGAAATATCAACAGATGAAAATATGACATTTGATGATGTTAAATTGTACTTAAATAAGGTATCAATAGAAACTCTTCGTATACTTGAAAAGGATGTAGATGAAATTATTAGTGCAAGTGGTGCAATCTGTGAAGCAGAAAAAGTAGCTAAACAAGTATTTGTAGACTATTTGGAAGGAAGAGAAAATGAGTAGGGCTCAGGAACTGAAGGAAATGCGAAAAAGAAATGGTGGTAAGGTAGAAGTTAAGCATTTTGAAAAAGTCAGCAGTGATACAACAATTGAATCCTATTATGATAACATTCTTACTGCAGATGACATAAATAGAGCTGTGGAAATGTATGGTGTTGAAATTGACAAGATAAATGACGAATTTGCTAAGCGAACTAAATTAACGAAAACTGATTGTGCTTTTTTAGTACTCGCCATTGCATTACAATGTACTCGCCAGTATTTTACTCAGTTTAAACCAATACAGGATGAAAAGGCAACAAAGAAGAATGATGAGGCTAATTACAAGAAGAAAACTAGTGAATTAGAAGAAAGTGATGATGCCAATAGTAAACAGGGTGGGTATTATTTTGCTAAATTTGAAGATATTTGTGCTGATACTTCTGTTCCTTATGATAAAGTAGTAGGTTCTAAAAAGTTCGACTTGGGATTAGGTGGAAAAACTCATCGATATAAAACCATTGGACATGACCCTATGCTTGGATATGTATTTGGAACGATGAACATTCTTACTAATACATTGACTGCATGGGACTTTAATTCATACCATATACGTAGTAATTCTGTGCACTCAAATGCAAATACGCTAAAGGCATTAGATAGCATGGTAAACAGAGTAAAGAATGACCCTACAGCCGTTGCAGCTGCACTCATTAAGCAGACGATCCATATTAAGTCAGATATGTACACACTAAATAAAATTCCGTTTCCAGGATTGTCTGAGATATCACCAGAGTTGTCCATGACATTATCAAAGTACGGAATGAACCATGCTAATGCTCTGACGATTGGAAAACAATCATCACTTTCAATTGCAATTAATATGATTATTGCAATGCTACATAGATTACTTATGAGTAAGGATGAAGAAAACAATGAGAAACTATATGAAGTAAGAACTAGAAAAATTCTCTTGTATTCAAATATAATAGCAACATCAAGTAATATTCTTTATGTTGGATTTAGTGAGGATATTAATAAGCTCGATGTCGGTGGATTTGCTGTTACGATGTATCGGTTATTCAGCGATCCAAAGTTTATTGATAAAGTTAAATATGAATTTTTGAATTGTAATTTGACGACAAAGTACGAAGAAAAGTATGGAGAAATTTTGATGTATTATTCAGATTGAATTATACATCAAAATGATTGTTAACCTGACAACATGTAGCCGAGGAAATCCTCGGCTATTTTTATACCCAAATTTAAGAATGAGGTTTTCTCAGTGATATATCGGGTTAAAATAAAAATATACTTGTAATAAAATATGTCGATTTCCCCTAATAGTTTCACTGGTTATTAGATCCCAAGCATTCTTGAAGTTCAATTTGTTTGGTCTCTAATATTTCCAAAAGTAAAAAGAAAATGGTGAGGAAAATAAATATCTTAGCAAATGCGATTGTCGCAAATACGGATATGATTAAAAATTACAAAACATGCAGAGAAAAAGCTGAAGTTTTCGGTAAAATATTTATTTTGAAAAACAACCAACCTGATGCGGTGCTTTTTTCTCATGACGAATATGACAGGATATCAAAGCTTATTGAATATCTGGAAGATTTTGATAATTCGGAAGTCGAAAGTATTGTGGAGACATTGTCAAAAGTGGGTTTCCGAAGAAAGCACTTGGTAGATGAATTGCAAGAGGATTTAAAATGTTGAGCGACAGACTCTTGTCTGGTCAAACTGCACGCTGTTTTCTGGGTAATTCATAGGAAAAACAACAAAATCAAATCCGGACGACACGATTTAATCAGGGAAACTGCACGCTATAATACTAACAACATAGTCTAGGCAGAAAAGAATTCTCATTTAAGGTAGGGCTTAAGCAGACTTGAAATTGCTGCCCTACAAGACACATTAAATAATTGAAAAAATATCGTAACAACTATAAGCCCGTGAATAATAGATAATATGATAGTCATATTTCTCGGTATTTAACACAAGTTATCATTGCTTTTTATTATAAAACTCAAATCTAGCCGAGCCAAGCCAAACTCGTGATAGTAGTTAATCAGCGGATAACCCTCGTATATATTAAATATAATCTAAGTGATAATTTCGTTTGACTTTGTTTTTCACCCGATGTTGTGATCTTTTTTTCGGTTCGAGCTTGATCTGTGTATTCGGAAGTTTTTTTGAGTAATTCCTGAGATTTTGTGATTGAGCCTCGCACCGGATCCGGTGCAATAGGAAATACAACAATTCTGATGTATTGGCCAAGAAATGTATTGTTTGCCAATAATGATTTATATGGAAATAATGAAAAAATTGGGAAATTATTGTGAGCTTATAATTTCAAAGGAAAGGCTGAATTGAGTTCTTTTTGAGATTGGTTTGAGGTTTTGTTGTTTATACCTCGCACCGGATCCAATTAAGAAGAAAAACTGAAAAAAACGTATCGCAACAAGCTGCAATACTAACATCATAGGCTAGGCATAAAAGAATTCTCTTGTAAGGTAGGGCTTGAGCAGACTTGAAATTACTGCCCTACAATACACTTTAAATAATAGAAAAAATATCGTAACAACTATAAGCCAGCGAATAATAGATAATATGATAGTCATTTTTCTCAGTATTTAACAGAAGTTATCATTGTTTTTTATTATAAAACTCAAATCTAGCCAAGCCAAGCCAAGCCAAACTCGTGATAGTAGTTAATCAGCGGATAAACCTCGTATATATTAAATATCCTCTAAGTGATAATTCCGTTTGACTTTGCTTTTTTCCCCAATGTTGTGATCTTTTTTTCGGCTCGAGCTTGATCTAAGTATCCGGAAGATTTTCGAGTAATTCCTGAGATTTTGTGATTTAACTTCAAGCTGGATCCGGTGTAATAGGAAATACAACAATTCTGATGTATTGGCCAAGAAATGTAGCTTATGTATTGCTATCCAATAATGTTTTATATGGGAAATAATGAAATTGTTATCCAATGAAATATCAAAGGAAAAGGGTGAAATGAGTTTTTTGAGATAGTAGAGAGGTTTTGTGTTGGTAAAATATGTGTGAATTATTGATAAAAAGCCGAAAAAGGATTATAATGTAGACATACATTCTGAGAAAAATGTAGAAAATGTGTATTAGTAAAAAAGCAGATAAGAAAGATGAACCGTATAACGTTATTTGTCCTAATAGGCAAATGGTGTTTTTTTGGGTGCAGGTGAATTAAGAAATGATAAACGATTATTTTACAATAAAAGAAGCTGCAAATAATTGGGGTCTTACTCAAAGATGGGTTAGAACGCTATGTGCAGAAGGTAAAATCGAAGGATCAGGTCGATTTGGAAAGGTGTGGGTTATACCACAAACCGCAGAGCATCCTACTAATGGAAGAGTTACTACGGGTGCATATAAAAATTGGAGGGGCATGGTATGGAGTGGAATTTTCCTGGAAATGGCAATGGGCAAATAAGAGGTTTTTCTGATGCCGGAATTGAAACTTATGGTGGTAATGAGTTGCAAGCATTAGCAAGAGAAACTTGTCAGAACTCTTTAGACGCAATTCGAGATAACGAAACAGAAGTGCGTGTTGAATTTGAAAGACACTACATAAATGCCAACGAAATGCCCGGGCATGAAGACTATGCAAAGATTCTAAAAAAGTGTCAAGTTTTTTGGTCTGAATCGAAAAGCGAGAAAGCTATTGCTTATTTAAAAACTGCTGTAAAAGCTATTAACGAGAATAAATTATATGTACTCAGAATTAGTGACTATAATACAACTGGATTGTTGGGACCATATGATGACAGATTTGATGGTTGGAATGCACTTACAAAAATTGATGGCGGTGCGACTAAAAGTGGTGATAAAGCTGGTAGTTTTGGGATAGGGAAAAATGCACCGTTCTGTAATTCCTATTATAGATTAGTTTTTTACCGCACACTTAATGATGAAGGTGAAAAGGCTGCACAGGGAATTTCGAGACTATTATCCTTCCCAGAGGATAGTAATAATGCTAATGCTATGAACTCAATGACAACTGGTATAGGATACTTTGGTAATTCAACAAATAATAGACCAGTAGTGTCTATCCCTTCTTTAGACAGCTTATCTGTGCGTGAAGAAAAAGGAACTGACGTGTTTGTATATGGATTTAGCGTCATTGGCAGTGGTTGGATTGATGATATGTGTGTTGAGATTTTAGAAAATTTTATGATGTCAATCTACAATGGAAAACTCTCAGTGAAAATACAAAACTTTCATTTGAATTCCAACACCTTAGGTGCTTATATGGAAAAATACAGGTCAAAGTTAAAGCAAGCATATTGTTTCTACCTTGCACTTGCTCGTGCAAATGATGTTGTTGAACGCGTCAAAGATTTTCATGGATTAGGCACCTTGAAATTGAGGGTGCTTGTTGATCAGAATGAAAAATTAAATAAAAAAATTATGATAACACGCACATCTGGAATGAAACTTTTTACTCTTGGCTATATTTCTCGTGCCATTTCTTTCTCTGGAATATTAGAAATGCGAGGCGGAAAATTAAATGAGTATTTTAGAGAAATGGAAACTCCGGCTCATGATAAATGGCTCCCTTCTCGCCACCATAATCCAGCTGAAGCAAAAGAATACTTTGATGAATTAAAAGAGTGGATTCGTGAAATTGTATTAAGCCTTGGGGAGTATTCAAGTGACGAAGAAATTGAAGTAGAAGGTTTGAGCGGAATACTACAAAATGAATCAGAACTGGCCCGCAAACAGAGTGAAGACGATAAAAAAGAAACACTAAATAATAATCTTGGCACGGTTATGGTGACCCCTCGCGCTTCTCAAGAAAAGACAACAAAAGGATTGTTTTTTGGTAGTGACGGTGTTGGACAAGCCGAAACCACAGATGTTCCAGGAACTGTTAATCCCGGCGGAAGAGAACCAACGACTCGAAAACTGGGCGGGACAAGAACAAGAACTAAAAGAGACCCTCATGTAGGTTTACCCAATCCAGATGGAAATGATACTGTGCATAAATCTTCGGGAGGAGAAAAGAACTGTCCGTTAGAGAATGTCAGAATTGTGAAAATATCAAATAACAGTTTTAGAGTGAGTTTTTCACTGCCACACAGCATACTCTCTGGCCACGCAGAAATACTTGCAGTGGGCGAGAATGGAAAATCAAGCAGACTCAAAATATTAGCGGCAGATGCTTTATCAGGATGTATGGATATTCGTGTAGCTAATCAAAAGATCAATTTTTCAAGTATGTCTGGCAATGATAAGGTCAGTTTTAAATTCTCTATAATGGATAACAAAGAGTATGCTATGGAGGTGAATGTATATGAACATAACTAATCGACTATATACATACCCCATATTAAGTCTAGAAAAAAATGATTATATTGCTTCGATATTTGAAGTGGAATTTTGTCACAGCATGAGTGGAGTTAGCAATTTATTGCTTCAATTCAACATAAATATGAATAATGCCGAAATAAATCAGTTAATAAGGAATGGAAAAGCAGAATATGTTATACACTTAGAGTGTTCAACTACTGCTTACAGAACATCGTTACATTCTTCTATTACACAAATTGAGCATGATATACCAATAAGTCAAGTAAATGGCAAATTGGAAATCGTGGCTTTTATTATTTCGAAATCACAGATTTCTGGCTTTAGTAGTAAAGATTTGGTTGATGATTTTGAAGGGTTACACTTTGATTTTGCTAAGGCGAGTGTATTAGGTTATCAAAATCTACCGGCACTCGACATTACTAAGGATTATGAAGAATTAGCAAATGCAAGTTCGATTTTTCTTGTTTGTAAAAAGCTTACGGAAGAAGCAAAACCTATGGACGTGGATTTAGAATCAAGTAGAATTAAAATTGGATTAAGCAGTGATGAATATGGTGTATATTCTAAATTCTGTCCAAAAGTGGAATTTCAGCCAATTTTAAACGCTATGGTTATCTTGCCTGCCCTTGTATATGTTTTCGAAGAACTTAAGCAAGAGGGCGGTATTGAAGCTAATCAAGATAGAGAATGGTTTGTTTCTTTAGATAGAGCGTATAAAAAACGTGGAATATGTTTTATCAATGAAATTAACGATGAAGATAAGTCATCCATTCAATTAGCACAAGAAGCTATGGAACTTCCATTAAATTCAGCTTTTTCCAAATTAGCAGATTTATACGAAAATGATAATGAGGAGGAAACGTAGAATGAAAGTGTGTTTTATGAAAAAAGATGCTCTGGAAATACTAAAGAGCAATCTTGAATTAACGTATACAAAGTACTTCACAGAATCCGACAACAAGTGGTTATGGGATGTGTGTGGCGGTAATCCATTTGGTGAATTTAAAGAAATACCAGATTTTGAACTCGCGAAATTAGATTCAGATTTAACAATCGGCGAAGTTGAATTTAATAATTGCAAATTGTTATACAAAAATTTATCTTTTTTAAGCGAATCCCAGGCAAGTGATGAGAGATTATGGGCGGGACTTTGCCATTCGGTTTATTATTCATATTTACGTAAAAGATGGGGGTATGATAAACAACAACTCAAAAAGCCTAAAGAAGCAATATCTAATATCAAATCAAGATTTTTCTTTTCCGGCGGAACAAGAGCTGGCTTATACAGAAACACAATGGCTAAGTGTTGGTGGGTAGGGAGAAACTCATTCGATAAAACAAAAGCAAACCAGTTTGAAAAATTAGATATTTTGGGAAGCAGTGATATAAGTTCAAAAATATCTGATATATTTTACAGCAACACTTTTTCGTCAAATCCGCTAATTCTAAATGGCATTGTCCAAGGAATTAAATATTTTAATGATGCCGGTACACAGTTGACTGTAAAAGAACACATTCGACCCACCTTGCAATTATTAAATGCTGTGGGTGGTGGAATAATACTCGACTGTTTAAGCTCTGATGATATTGTAGACATCTTCATCGAAAATATTCATGGCATCATTCAGGGAGACACTCAAGGAATGGACTTTGATGAGTCGGATTCATCAGAATATATTAATGATGATAGTGTAGATATTGCAGGTTCTGACGAACAAAATAGAATAGGCGAAGATGATGTTCTCTATGTTTCATTGGGGCAAAAGGTCGTAGTCAGAACCAATTCTACAGGTGATGAAAAAACTTACATGATAGATTATTTAAAACAAGCCGCAGGCATCCCTGGATTAGTTAAGGAACTGTTAGGAAAATCAATAGGTGACGAAATCACTTATGCTGGTAACTTATATACAATTGTAAGAATTTCACTTTAAAAAGTAGCAGTACGGTTTGGTTTAACTAAATTTTATTTGTATCAAAGACGGTGTTTTAATAGATATAATCATGCAGAAATTGATACAATTTAATTGTTCTCGAAGGTGCCGCGCAAGCTTCAAAAATGGTGTGCAAATGTAGGAAGACGGGATTGCCCGGTTATTTTTGTATAGATTGATGTACGAGTAGATGGTATGATTAACGAATACAAATAGGAGGGAATATGGCTACAAAGAGACAGCATTATGTTCCTCAAGTATACATGAAGGCTTGGGAAACTGAAGTTGAGAAAATAACAGAACCGGGTAAAAAATTTCGGGGTGTATATGTGTTTGAGAAAGGCGTCCGTAAGGGAGATGGAGCAAATCGTGACTCCATATTATGGGAACCGCATTTATATACAATAGGATTTGATTATCTCTTTAGTACAAGGTCTTGTCCGCAGGTATACAATTATTTTGTAAACCAAATACACGAATTAATGAAAACTAATAAGCCAAAGTCTATCTATGGCAAATTGGGATACAGTATAATAAAAACAAAAGAAAGTATTCGAAAGTATTTGCATGATATTGATAACTGGGAGTTTTATTATGAGGATAGCAATCTGGCCAGAAAGAAAAGCATAATTAATCGAATAAATGATTTAAATTGCTATCTATTGGAGAGTGCTTTTGACGATAGTTATGAGAAACGATGGGAGTTCATTTATAAACGCTTTATTGATGAAGTCCATGATGGAACACCTATCGCAATAAGACAAAGCGAAAGGCGAATTGCCGAGGATGCCGCAATAGATATGTTAGAGTTTTTCTTTATGATGTTGTGCCGAAGTCCACAGTTTGATGCGATGGGGATTTATAAGCAGATAAAGGAAAGAATATTATATCCGGTTTTTGAAGAAAAAGAAGCATCTGACGAACTGATGACAGGCATTTGGTATTCTGAATTGTACAAAATGTTCTTTAAAAAGACTGGCGGATTTTATCACAATGTAATTGCCAAAACAATGGAAGGCTGTCAAATGATATTATTCGAAGCGGAGGATGATGCCGGTACCTTTATTACAACAGACAATCCATCATTCCAACATATATCGGTGGTAGCAAGGGAAAATTCAAATGGATTTGTTTTTCCAATAACGCCGAAATATTTATTATTTATTGGGAAAGGCGACCCATATTCAATAGATATTGTTGACTATCACATTGCCAACAGAGATACAATACAGCACTTTAATAAAATCATACAAAGTCATAAAAAGAACACTATAATAGCAAGTGACCGAATAATTGACCATCTGATATAAAAAGCTCCTCACCACTGAACTTGATTCGATGAAGAGGAGTTTTTTGTGTTCAGGCTTGTATTTCTGCCCCGTTCTTAAAGGTAAACCGAACATCGTCTAGCCTGTAAACCGTGAAAAAATCAACCAGACTGTGACAGAGGAGCGGGTCAAAATCGGTAATCAGTCCGTCCTAATAAGCCAATTTTTATTAATGAGGATTTAAGCATAAATTGATGTAAAGACATAGTGTATAATATATAACAAAAATGTAAATATATTACTTTTGAACCCTCCATGCACACAGAAATAGTTTGTTTGCTTGAAAAAAGAAAATAATGAATTGAGGCTCCTGGATGACTTCTGGGAGTTTTTTTGTGGAAAAACTATACACTTTAGTTTATCATTTCACAATATTAAGATTCAATATAAAAGAATATTAAGAGAGGGTAAATATTTATTTGGGAAAGATATTAAACATTTGACCAATGAAATAACCCCTGCATTTTAAAATAATTAAAATTAATGGGAACCTTTTAACATGATATACTATC
>JAENWH010000301.1 GCA_016650135.1 Peptostreptococcaceae bacterium | reverse complement strand
TTGTTACCTTCTTATGTTTGACGGAGAAAGTGACCGGATGAAAACTTCGCTTTTAAGGCAAGGTTAACATAAAAAATACCAATCTGTGCCTTCAGTAAAATATTTTCACAAATAGGGAAATAATTATTGCATAATACAATCAGCCTTTCTACGGAAGCCTTCATACGTGCTTCTGACAAGTGTAGTTCCTTTGTCAGGATTAGCCCTTTGAATAAATAATTTTACATTCCTAGCATCCGGCGCCACCAGGCCCTATCTGTTAATCAAAAACAAAAAAATAGAGCAACATTGTAGAAACCTACAATACCACTCCGCAAAAGCGAAAATTCACTTTTTCTATGTAACTTAATTATAGTCATATAGGAACCATTTGTCAATGACTTGTTTGAAAAAATGAAACGTTGTAGATATTGTTTCATTTGTTGAATAATAATCAATATGATGGAACATTCTATTTGTGACATTTTGAAGTTCCTTTTGCTGATGCCTATGAACGCCTTCGCTTAACACTATTTTTTTGTGAGTATACAGCAAAGTAATAATTTGTTGTACCCTTACATTGCTCATTTTTCTATCACGTATATCTTTAGAAATGCCTGCAGCACTCACCTCTCTATTAACACCATAATTAGTCCCATGGCTTCTAGTGTTTGGAGACAAATCATTGATTACACAGTTATTGTGTGCAACAGCATTACGAATATCCTTCGTTGTAAGCAAAAGAAAATAGTCATCTAAAAGATTTTTGTCATTAAATCTGTTAGCACAAAATTTATAAAAAGAAGTATATCTACCAAAGGTAATAATCTCAATAAAGGCCCATACCGGAAAATCGTTTTCATATTTGGCCAAAATATCACCACAGTACGGATTCCCCTTAACTTTAGCCAACTCACTTTTTAATACACCCTGTTGAATTTCTCCAAGACTCTCAATAAAATCTTTTACTATTTCATAACCGTTTTCGTTATTGTTTTCTATGACTTTTAATAGACTTACTTTTGAGAAGTGCTCAACGTCAAGCGCCATATGCAAAAGCGTGTATCTTAACCTCATATCAATAATTGCTAAATCCTTAAGTAATTCAAAGTCCAAATCAATATATTGGCCTTTTTTCTCACCATCAGGATGCTTGGCAAAAGATTTTCTATATGAGGTTAATTTAAAATAGTTATTATTTAGGCTTAAATACACCATTGCCTCTTCTTTTGATAAAATATCAAATTTCACACCTCTAAATGCGAGATGATTTATTTGATCCTTTATTGATAATATAGGTTTTATTTTTTCATACATTCAATTCCACCTCTATTTTGTTTTCTCTTGGGTCTATTTTCATTTTACCATATATTTACAATAATATCCACTTTATATTCCTAAAAATTATCTAGTTTTCAAGTAAAGTAAAAGTTTCCCAATAAGAATTTCTAATTCTTCAAGACCTGCATTTAGTATTTCAATAAGTAAAAAATGGATATACTCGAGTAATCCACCTTGCCTTTAGCTTGAAGTTTATTGGCTATGCCTTAAATAATCAAGATGCTTCGCACCGCTTCGTGGCTTCGTCCTTCACAATTCAAGGCTTCGACAATGGGGCTCCGCTAGAAGGTCAAGGCACTATTTTGGCAAGCTATAGCGGGGTGATCTCTGAGGAGAGAACAGGTAGCTCTCGCCACGCAGCAGTGCGTTAGGAGATGTAGATTACCACCCACCTTTATTCTTAAGGATATAAACCGTGATACGAAAGTATTGCGGCTTATTTGTTTGCCAATAGCCTGAGCGCACCATATCCCCCGGTGTGTCTCAGATAGGGTCTGCCCCCACCAAACCCCGGTGTGCTCAGCCCCCACCCGAAACGCAACGACCCTGCCACCTGAAACGCACCCTCCCGAGATTCCACCACCCCCACCCTGATTTTCCCCTTGAATCCCCTCGTTTTTTATTATATAATGATTTAGTTGAATAAATCGTAAAAAACGCTCAGCACACTGAATTTTCAATACATAGCGGTCTCAGGTGCGCCACCAGGCCCTATCTGATAAGGAGAACCAATGGCAAAAATCAAAGACAAAAAACCCGTTGCTGCGGCAATTGCCCATCAAAGGGACAAGGAGGCGCTCATTCACATGAGCTATGCGCCACAAATAGAGGAAGACACGCACTGGTTCCAGATGCTACCGGCTGCATTTTTTACAGCCTTCGTCATCATCATCACAAGGATGCATGTTTATAAGAGAGACATGGGCCAGTTCTTCTGGAGCGGTCAGGGGGCAGACGCCCAGCTTTCCGATTTTTTCAGTTATTTCAAAATGGTTGCCATCGTTATTTGCGCCACCCTTGCCCTCTTATTTTTACTTTACCGGGTGTTCACCCAGGCATTATATATACAAAAGAGCATTTATTACTATCCCATGGTTGTGTATTCGCTGCTCGTAATACTCTCCTACGCTTTCTCCGATTTCAAGGAGTTTGCGCTTTGGGGCTACAACGACAGGTTTGAAGGAACAGTCACTCTGTTAGCCTATATGGTAATGCTTTTCTACGTCATCAATACCGTGAGAACGGAAAGGAATGTCAAGTGGATCATCTATCCCGTAGCAGCCAGCAGCTTCCTTCTTGGACTTCTGGGCATCAGCCAGGCCGGTGATTTCGACTTTTTCAGAACAGCCTTCGGTAAAAAACTGATCACGCCAAGCTGGTTCTGGGATCAGGTGGATAACCTGAACTTCACCTTCCAAAACAAGGAAATTTATCAAACTGTATATAATATCAACTACGTTTCATTTTATCTGACCCTGCTGATTCCTTTGTTCGGTCTATTGTTCATTTACTCCATGACCACAGGCAAAAAAGACCGGATTTACAAGAAATTAATCTGGGGCCTGCTGTTTGGTCTAGCCGTGTTCAATCTGATTGGCTCAGCGTCATCAGGTGGCCTCATGGGCATGGCTGTGGTTGTACTAGTCGCTGCCATCGTGCTGAATAAAAGAATCCTTCAATGGTGGAAGCCGATAGGTATTCTTGTCATCATCACCCTGCTGATTGGCGGCATAACATTTCAGCGTTGGATGCCAGAATTCACAGGGGCATTGAACAGTGCTTTCGGCAAAACAACAGCGGCAGCTCCAGAAATCACTACGCCTGAAACAACATCACCTGAAGCAACTTCACAATCAGCAACCTCAAAAGAAGCAGCGTCGCAAGAAGCAACTTCGCCAGCAGCAACATCATCCGAAGCGGCAACAAAAGAAGCAACTTCACCAGCAGCAGTTGCTGCCGTAAAAGAAATGCCAAAGCTTGACTACCTTGACACGGATGGCAATGAAATCAGATTCAGCGTCGGCGGGAATGAAGCCGTCATCACTGTTTACCC
>JAENWH010000356.1 GCA_016650135.1 Peptostreptococcaceae bacterium | reverse complement strand
GTCATCAAAAATACTGATGCGGCTTTTCGCAGGCAGTATGCTGAGTCTATGCTGAGCGTCATGCAAAAAAGTTTGCATCCAAAGACAATGCTATCAACTAATTTTTATGGAGGTGAGAAAGTTATGAAACAACGGTTTACAGCAATTTTTGATATGAAGGTAAAAAAGAAAGGTATAATGTTATTTGCAATTGTTCTTGTTGCCACTTTGATGGCAGGAATGCTAGTTTCATGTGCGGCCAATCCAGCATCGAAGGAACCTACCGACAAGGTGGCAGAATCCCCCGCCATAGACATTAGTTTTGAGGCTGATGGCGATATACCGGACGCGGTAAGAAACTACGCGACCGATTATGTCCAAAACCAGATAGACTATTACGAAAACGACTGCGGTTATCTCATCACAGACGCGAAGATTACCGCCCTGACACGGCAGGATACCGACGCAAACCTTGGTAACGACATACATGTGTGGCTGCTTGAATACCGTTTGCATCCGAAGGATCCAGATAAGGTCATGCTGGTCGGCGGAATGAAACTCGAAGACGGCTGGATCACAGAATGGAGCAGCGCAGGTCAGCCGTTTTTAGTCCTGGTACGCCATACTGGGGACGAAAGCTGGGAGCGCATCGGTGTCACCCAAACACTTACTGTCGCAGAGGACTACGGCGGCAATTATTCACGTGCGGCGATGGGCATGTATGACAAATACTTCTCCTACAATAAAACAGGCAGCGGAAGCTATGTGGGTCAGGCTGACAACAGTTCCATTGAAATAAAATTAAACTACACGAATGGACCGGGGTCAGTATTCAGAGTATTTAAAATATCGGACGAGGTAAGACCGACATTTGAAAGCCTGTCACTTAAAACAGATGATGAAATAAAATTTAGTTATTATGAGCAAGTTATCGGCCAACCGGTTCTCACCAAAATTGAGAGAATTTTAAAGTAAGTATCATTTTTTATATTAGTTTGTGTATATAAATTATATATGGAATTCCTGTAATGGTAGACGGAGTCGAAACGAATCTATACTATTCGGACGGCACATTCAAACCAAAGGGGATTTAACCCGTGGAGAAGTTTCCGCAGTTATGGTAAGATTATGTGAAATAAGAGGATGACAGCCGGTGTAAAACCTATGGGAATGTAAACACAGTGCTGCAAGAATAATCATTTGATAAAATAGTCATATTATGATATAGTATGACTATAGAAAAAAATATATAAGGGGTGATACCATGGAATCAGCAATCAGACCGTCAGCAGATTTAAGAAATCATTATAATGAAATTTCGAAGCAGTGCAAAGAAACAAGGGATGCAGTTATTATTACTGTAAATGGACGGGGTGATACGGCAGTTCTAGGATTGCAGGATTACTATCAGATGAAATCTGAACTGGAGTTACTCAAAACACTTGCAGAAGCAGAAAATGATGTGAAAAATGGGCTGGTATCACCAATGCAGGATTCGTTTGACAATCTTCGTGTATCTTTACGCGAAAGGAAGAATGGATGAAATATCAAATCCTACGAACGGATAAAGCAGAGGAACAACTTCG
This sequence comes from Peptostreptococcaceae bacterium, assembly GCA_016650135.1. Next base: position 1,193 of record JAENWH010000356.1, on the reverse strand, counting down.
TGAAATCATTTTTTATATTGCAGATGTTTCCGGTAATGTTGATATTGCACTAGGATATCTGGATAAGATTGAAACTGCAATCAATCGTCTTCAAGAGTTCCCCGAATCGGGAAGTATTCCTGGTTATTCGATTTTAAAAAAGCAAGGATACAGAGTAGTGATTATTGAAAGTCATCTTGTATTTTATAAGATAAACGAGGAAGATAAGACAGTTGTTATATATGCCATTATGGATGGAAGAAGAGAGTATCGTAATTTAATATAAAAATTGAGAAAAAAGGAGGGTAAAATGGAAAAGCATTTTACATATTAAGACATATAGAATTTGTTTGATAAAAAGGGTACAATATAGAAGGAGGTCACTTGGATAATGATTATTGCAGGTATCTATGGTTTAATTGGCGGGGCGGCGCTTTTCATTGGGGCATTGTTTGGAATATATGTAAAAAATATACCCAAAGGGTTAGTTGGTGTCATTATGGCTTTCGGTTCAGGTGTACTTATTTCAGCCTTAACATTCAACCTAATGGAGAAAGCTTATCAATCGGGAGGGCTTAATTCAGTGTCTATTGGATTTATCTCCGGTGCACTACTTTTTGTTGGTGGGGACTACCTAATCGACAGTTGTGGTGGATACTTTCGCAAAATTTGGCATGGGGAACGGTACATAGCCAAGAAAGGTACCGTCAATAATTCCAAGCAAGTGAACTCCGGCTTCGCCATCTTCCTAGGAGCTATCTTAGATGGTATCCCCGAATCTGCGGCTATTGGTATTGGTTTGGCAGCCGGTAAGGGAATCGGTTTGAGTATGCTGGTTGCAGTGTTTCTCAGTAACTTGCCGGAAGGTATTTCCGGGGCTTTGGGAATGAAAAAATCGGGCAAGTCTAACATTTATATAATGACGGTTTGGTGTATTACAATAGCTATATGCAGCGGCGCTGCGATGCTGGGCTATTCCATATTGGGCGATGCATCCCCAGATATTATTGCCATCACACTTGCACTGGCGGCCGGGGCCATCTTGGCGATGATTGCAGATACGATGATGCCTGAAGCATTCGAAGAAGGCGGACGATTTGTAGCACTTGTCACGGCAACCGGCTTTTTATTAACTTTTATCGTTAGTCACATGGCAAAATAGCGAACTGAATGAAAGCACTGGGACTGTTTGATTGACCCTAAAAAGTGGACAG
>JAENWH010000545.1 GCA_016650135.1 Peptostreptococcaceae bacterium | reverse complement strand
TGGATGTTTTAGATCCTTCTTTATTCCCGGGTACAGGAACCCCTGAAGCTGGGGGAGTCAGTTTTATTGAATTACTGGAAGCAATAATGAAAGTATCAGTGCTGAATATTGTAGGAATGGATGTTAATGAACTGGCACCGGTATATGATGCGAGTGGAGCTTCAACAGCTGTTGCATGTAAAGTACTAAGAGAATTATTGCTGGCAGTTGCCAAATAAAAGATTAATAACAAACCATAAGAAATATATTTAATGTAAGATATGGAGGAAATGAAAATGGGAAAAGCATTAATTATCGGTTGTGGAGGAGTGGCAGGTGTTGCTATTAAAAAATGCTGTCAGAACAGTGAAGCATTTGAAGAAATAATGATTGCAAGCCGTACAAAAAGTAAATGTGATAAATTAAAAGAAGAACTTGAAGGCAAAACGAAGACGATTATTCATACTGCTCAGGTTGATGCAGACGTGGTTCCGGAACTGGTTGCGCTTATTAATGAGTTTAAACCGGACGTTGTTTTAAATCTAGCACTGCCATACCAGGACCTGACAATCATGGACGCATGTGTGGAAACAAAAACTCATTACATCGACACGGCAAATTATGAACATCCTGACACGGCAAAATTCGAGTATAAATGGCAATGGGCATATCGGGATAAATTTAAGGAAACAGGGATTCTTGGCCTTTTAGGAAGCGGTTTTGATCCGGGAGTTACCAGTGTGTTTGCAGCCTACGCAATGAAGCATCATTTTGATGAGATTAATTATATTGACATACTGGACTGCAATGGGGGAGACCATGGCTACCCGTTTGCAACTAATTTCAACCCGGAAATTAACATTAGAGAAGTATCTGCCAATGGTAGCTACTGGGAAGATGGTAAATGGATTGAAACAGAACCAATGGAAATCAAAAGAGAATATGATTTTAAAGAGGTGGGAAAGAAAGATATGTATCTGCTTCATCATGAGGAGTTGGAATCTCTCGCAATCCATATAAAGGGAATAAAAAGAATAAGATTTTTCATGACATTTGGACAAAGTTATCTTACTCATTTGAAATGTCTGGAAAATACCGGGATGACCTCTATTGCTCCAATTGAATTTGAAGGAAAGCAGATTGTTCCGCTTCAATTTTTAGCGGCAGTATTGCCGGATCCATCCAGTCTAGGACCCAGAACTGTGGGAAAAACAAATATAGGCTGTATTTTCAGAGGTAAAAAAGACGGAAAAGATAAGACTTATTATTTGTATAATATTTGCGACCATCAGGAATGTTATAAGGAAGTTGGCTCTCAGGCAATCAGTTATACAACCGGTGTTCCGGCAATGATAGGTGCAATGCTTGTTATGAACGGGACATGGAAGGGAGACGGAGTCTTCACTATCGAAGAATTTGACCCTGATCCGTTTATGGATGCACTGAATACATGGGGACTTCCATGGCAGGAGGAATTCAATCCTGTGCTGGTGGATTAATGATTGTTAAGGAGCTGCAACTGAATGAAACATAAAGAAATCCCAACCCCAAGCTATGTAATAGATGAGGGTTTACTGACAAAAAATCTTGAGATGTTAAAAAATATAATTGAACAG
>JAENWH010000561.1 GCA_016650135.1 Peptostreptococcaceae bacterium | reverse complement strand
AGGGTTGAGTTGCCTGTGGAATATGGGTTTATTCATCCACAACTATGTGAAGAGGATGGTGACAGATTTCTGGCAGATTATCTAAAAGCACATAGGAAAGTTATCATAGGTGCGTGCGCACCTAACATGCAAAGAAAGATGTTTAAACAGGCGTTTAAGGACGCTGGACTGGATGTTGAAAAAGATGCAGTTATGCTCGATATTCGAGATATGACAAATGAAAAGGCCTTTGATGTGGTTAAAAATGCATTAAAAGAATTAGGCTTTGAGGAGGAAGAATAATGGATAACTCTAAATTAATGAATGAATCAACTTTTATGGGCGTTCCAAGGGAAAAAATTGACTGGAGCCCTAGAATTGATTATGACAAGTGTAATTATTGTATGGAATGCGTGGAATTCTGTCCGCATAAAGTATTTGAAATTCAAGAGCATGAAGAAAAAAAACTTATAGTAAAAAACCCAAATAACTGTGTAGTATTCTGCCGTGCCTGCAGCAAGACATGCGGACCTGATGCCCTTGATTTCCCAAACAAAAGTGAAGCGACAGCTCATATAAAAGCGATAAGAAAGGAAGCGGCTAAAAATGAATAAATCATATGCAATACTTCCTTGTAATGGATTAGATAAATGCGCAGGATGTATTTCTAAAGAGGTTGCAGTAATTCTTACAGAAAACAGTGATAGTGAAATAATTTGCCCTGTTTTCTATCGCGTAGCTGATGCAAGATACAATAAGTTGGCAATGGAGAAACCATTACTGGTTATTGATGGCTGTGCTACACGTTGTGCAAGTAAATTGGCATCTGAAAAGAATTTGAAAATAACAGAGAAAATAAATATTACAGATGAAGCGAAACAAAACGATATAAATATAGGTGAAAGTTTACATTTAGGTGATAATGAACTAAAACTAGTAAAAATAATATTTGATAAACTTACAGTTGAAATTAAGACAGAAGCAATAACAAATGATAATTTTGATTTCCCGATCAATATTAAATACGAAGTATACAAAAAAGATAAATTTGTATTCAGGATACCTACAAACGATGGTTTTTATTTCAATGAAAATGATGTATGGGCTTATATAGTGGGTAATAAAGCAAGAATTGGTGTTACGGATTTTGTGCAAAAAAGCCTTTCTGATATAATGTATTTCACCCCAGCTTCAATTGGAAACGAAATTGAACAGTTTGAAGATGCTGGATCTGTGGAATCAGGCAAGGCTGTTTTTGAGATAATTTCACCGGTAAGCGGCACTATAACTGCCATTAATGATAAAATAATAGAGGCACCAGAATTAATCAACCAAAACCCTTATGAGCAAGGTTGGATTTTGGAAATGGAATTATCTGACTTTGGAAGCGATAAAGAATTACTCTATAATTTTGATGGATACTTTCCAGTACTTAAAAGAAAGGTGGATGAGTTTCATGTCTAAAATTAAAGTAATCCCTTGCAGTGGAATTGGGAAAGTTTTTGGCCTTATGTCAAGAGAAACTGT
>JAENWH010000099.1 GCA_016650135.1 Peptostreptococcaceae bacterium | reverse complement strand
ACAGGATTTGGTGCAGTCTGCCCAAGTCCACACATTGAACCGTCTTTGATTTTAAGTGCCAGCTCTTGCAGAAGTTCAATGTCGCCATCTTTTCCTTCTCCAATTGTTATTCTTTCAAGAATTTCAAGCATTCTCTTTGTACCTACTCTGCAGTAGTTACATTTTCCGCATGATTCTTTTCTGGTAAAGTCCAGGAAATATCTAGCCATATCAACCATGCATGTATCTTCGTCCATAACAATCATACCGCCCGAACCTACAATAGCTCCTGTTTTGTTAATGTTTTCATAATCTACAGGTGTATCTATAAGCTCTGCTGGAATGCATCCACCAGATGGTCCGCCCATTTGAACTGCTTTAAACGCTTTATCATTTTTAATTCCGTCACCTATGCCGAATATAACTTCTCTAAGTGGCAGCCCCATAGGCACTTCAACAAGTCCACCTTTTTTTATTTTTCCTGCTAGTGCAAATACCTTTGTCCCCTTGCTGAGTTTTGTCCCCATGGCTCCAAACGCCTTGCCGCCATTCATAATAATCCATGTGACATTGGCAAAAGTTTCAACATTGTTTATATTGGTAGGTTTCTGCCAATAACCCTTCTGTGCCGGGAAAGGTGGTTTCAATCTAGGCATTCCTCGTTCGCCTTCTAAAGATGCAATTAATGCGGTTTCTTCACCGCACACAAATGCACCTGCTCCGGCCTTAATTCTAAGATCAAAATTAAAGTCTGATCCAAATAAATTTTTACCTAGGAACCCTCTTTCTCTTGCCTGATCCATCGCTATTTCCAGCCTGTGGATTGCAAGAGGATACTCTGCTCTGACGTAGATAATCCCTTCTGATGCACCCATAGCGTAAGCGCCTATGGTCATTCCCTCAATCAGTGAATGCGGGTCTCCTTCCAGAACACTTCTATCCATAAATGCTCCCGGATCTCCCTCATCAGCATTACATACCATATATTTTGGGGTTTCAGGACTCTTTCTCGCTGCATCCCACTTAAACCAAGTAGGGAATCCTGCTCCCCCTCTTCCTCTTAATCCTGATATTTTTATTTCCTCTATTACTTCTTCCTGAGTCATTGATGTGATGACCTTTTTAGTTGCTTCATATCCGCCAATGGCAAGATACTCGTCGATAATTTCAGGATTGATGATTCCGCAGTTTCTAAGCACAATTCTGGTCTGTTTACCAACAAATGTACTATCTTTTTCTGAAATTTCATATTCCGCCACAACTTTTCCATTTAGGATATGGCTTTCTATAATATCAGTTACCTTTGCCGGTAATACTTTTGTATATCTCGTCATTTTTCCATCGTCGTCATATACATCTACAATCGGCTCCAGGAAACAGGTCCCAACACATCCGGTTAAAGAAACCGTAACGTTTTTGATTTTTTTGTCTTTTATCTGCTTTTCAAATTCTATAGCCGTTTTTTTAGCACCTGTAGCAATTCCGCAGCTACCTTCTCCAACAACAATTCTCATATGAAGTCACCTATCCCCTTTCCTTAATTTCATCTAGTGCTGCCTTTGCCGATTCTTTTGTTAAATTACCGTAAGTTTCATCACCATCAGAATTTTTTATCATCATTACTGGCGCAAGCGAGCAACATCCAAGACAGGCAACATTGTTTATAGTAAACAAACCATCTTCTGTTGTTTCACCATCCTTAATGTTTAAATGTTCACAAACGGCTTCTTCAATAACCTTTGATCCATTTACATGGCAAGCCGTTCCCTGACAAAGCATTATTAGATTTTTGCCAATTGGCTTTAATCTGAATTGGGTATAAAATGTAGCGACACCGTAGATTTTTGCCGGTTTTATACCAGTTTTTATTGCAATATAATTTATTGCATCCAATGATAGAAATCCATAAATATCTTGTGTTTTCTGTAAAATAGAAATAAGGCTCCCCTTAACCTTACCATACTTTTCCAGCACAGGTCCCAACTCTTCAAAACTTTGCGAAGAGTTTTTAGGTTTATCAGTCATAATGTTCCTCCTATGTATTTAAATTATACTCTTGATATAAGCATGTACATTTTAATTATAACAAAATAAAATAAAATAAGCAACGGTGGAATTGCCTTTGCACGTGTATTTTTCAAGTTATTTCTCAAAAATTAACCAGAAAATTCTAACTAATATTTCAGACTAATTTTATCGGATAATTTTAATTATTCTTTCTTTTAATAATATTAAATATTCCCTTCATATTCATTTCCATAACCAGCAGGCTTAAAACAAGTATTATTGCACCCAGGTATGCTCTCGGTAATAATACCTCACCAGCAAATACAAATGCCGCAATTCCGGCAATAACTGGTTCCAATGTAAAAATTACGCCAACATGTGTAGCCGAAGTATATTGTTGTGCAACTGCCTGTACAATAAAAGCCAGACCTGTGCAGAATATTGCCAAAAAAATAGTAGACGCCCACACTTTCGGGCTTTGCGGCAAAGTTGGCGTTTCAACAATAAAAGAGAGAATTAAATTCCCAGCCCCTGCAAATCCCAATTGAAAAACTCCCAGTTGATAGGCATTTACCTCTTCTTTCACAACCGCCGTTTCAGTAATCAGCAAATCAAAAGCATAGGCAACAGCACAGATTAAACACAATATATCACCAAGCGCTGGTTTCAATTCACTATTAAGCGTTAATAGTCCAATACCAATGACACACATCAAAACTACAATAATCAGTTTTTTTTCAGGCACTGTGCCTTTAAAAACAAAACCGAATATTGGCGTAAAAACAACTGAAAGAGCGCAAAGGAAACCTGCATTTGACAGGCTGGTGTATAGGACTCCATATGTTGCACCGGTATAAGCAAAAATAAGTGCAGCTCCCACATAAAAACTGTATTTTATCGTAATTCGATTTACTGTTTTTAATTTTGGGAAAGAAAAGATTACTGCAATAAAAAATGCACCGCAGAATCTGAAAGCATTTAATGTGAATGGATCCATTTCTTTCAGGCTTAAATCCATTAAAACATAGGAAATTCCCCAAAAAAGGGCAACAAGTAAAAGCATCAAATCTGATTTCAATTGTTTTGTCATGTTTATCTCCTGATATGGATATTTTCCCAACTGCTTATGATTAACTTGTCTTGTTAGATTCTGGCTATAATCATTTCAAGTGCCAGCTTTCCATCTATAAAACCGTTTTTAATGTTTCTATCAACTTCGTAAAGTTTCCCTAAGGTTTCTTTAATATTATTTTTTGAAAATTTTCCACCATACAACATGGCTTTTTTGATTCTATATTCAAGAATTGCCAAAGTCTTCTGCATCTGAGACAAACTGTTCCCTTCTTCACGCAACTCTTTCACTTCAAGTATTGTTTCAAATTGACCAATTATAACCGCTAAAATATAATAAAGGCTCTCTCCTGCCAGCAGAATATCGTGAAGCAGTTCAAATGCTTCATCTTTTTTGTTACTGCTTATTGCATCAATCATCTGGTAAACATTTGTTTCAACATTTCCAGATATACTCTCTATAATATGAAAAGCTTCAACCTCGTTATCCTGGCTGTAATGAATAATTTTTTTCAAGTCGTTTTCAAGGTTATATAAATTATAATTGCTTTCTTTGTCATAATAGCCGCTGCTGTTAACAATCTGCGCTATTAAAGATTTTTTAATAATTTTACCAGAAGCCTTGAATCTTTTCTCAATGAACTTTTTCAGATCGTTCTCCTCCAGACTGTCAAATTCATATTCTTTCCAATGCTTCGATGCTTCCTTGTAAATTTTTGTTCTTTTGTCAAGTTCGCTGCAAATGATAATCAACTGACAAAATTCCGGCATGTCGGTCATATAAAGAACAAACTCCTCATTCATTTCTTTAAAGTTTTTTAAAACGACAACTCTTTTCTTTGAAAACATTGGAAAAGTCTCACAGACAGACTTGATATAATCAAGATTCCCATCGTTTTCCTCAATCACCACTAAATCTAATTCCTTGCTAATTGGGTTGACAAATTCTTTGCCAACAAGTTCAACGGCCCAGTGAATAAGATACGTTTCCCTCCCGTAAAAAATTAAAGGCTTATCTATGTTCCCAGCCTTTATATCTTTTGTTATTAAATGAAATGCATGTTCTTTGTTTTTATCTTTATAATTTGCCATTTTACTTCCTATTCGAGCATTGTAATTATTTCCATCCTTTTGTCTTTTTCATCAAATGAAATTCCAATTGCTCCACTTTCATCATTTCTATATAACATTATATCTTTTTTCCTGATTTTTTCAACAACACTTGGGTGTGGATGCCCAAAATTATTTTTTCCGACTTGTATAACGGCCACTTTCGGCTTTACAGTTTCCAGAAATTCATCCGCTGTTCCGTATTTGCTGCCGTGATGAGATACTTTCAGAATATCTGAATATAGGATGTCTGATTGTTTATTATTGTCTATTAGCTTTGACTCTCCTTCTGTATCTATATCCCCGGTCATCAAAACAGAAAACCCTTTTATATTCACTTTTAGAATCAAACTACTGCTGTTTTCATCCTTCTCATCAATATTTAAGTATTCTTCAAACTTCTTTTGTTTTGGACTTATTACTTTGACGGAAATATCCCTGCTTATTATAACATTGTCTTCTGCCACCAGATACACAATTTGCTCTTTCGTTAATTTAGTTTTTTCCAGAAGGATTTCCTCTTTTACAATATTTCCCTCATAAACATAGAGTTTTTCAATAAATCCTTTTCTTGCCAGAGCGGCAATTCCATCATAATGGTCCTGATGCAAGTGTGTAACAAAAGCAGCATCTATCTTTTCAACTCCGTTTTTCAGCAAATATGGCAACAATATATTTATACCAACATCATAGTTTGCGTTTCCGCCCCCGTCAATCAATATATTTTTACCATCCTCTGCCTTTATATGGAGGCAGTCTCCTTGCCCAACATCAACAAAAACAAGGTCTGTTTTTTTAAAATCGTCTAATGTAGCAATATTTACAAGGATTGCTATAACCAGTATGCTAATCATCACTTTTAATATGAGTACATACTTTTTTCTTGTATATATTATCAGAAACAACTCAGAAGTAACAAAAAAAAGAGTAAAATAATATATTAAAAGGAACAATACAGACGGACTTTTTGTATAAAAAAAAGATTTACCGGGTGTATATACGAAATCATTTATATATAGCATAGCATCGGTCAAATACCCCATTGCATGAGCAATAACGTGAAAGTTGAAAAAAGGCAGGTCAAAAATTGTTAAAGGTATGGTCAGCAGACCCAAAGGAATAATTAAACTGGCTAGGAATATGACAGGTATATTTGCAATCAGTGATGCTAAAGAGAAATAATTAAACGTAAAGGCAGTTATAGGTGACAGTCCAAACTGTAATGCAATAATAGGGTTCATAAAACTGCTGCATATTTTTTGCATAAATGGTAAAATAACAGCTAATGTAAATATCGCAAGAAATGACAATTGAAAACCGATATTAAACAAGGAAAAAGGATTCATGATAAGCATAATGATAAGCGTGACCGCTCCGCAGCAAAGAAAATCATACCTGCAATAGGTATGTTTTGAAATAATATGAACTATGATCATTGATACAGCTCGTATGACTGATGGAGAAAAATTTGCCATCGCAGTATAGCAAATCAATAGAATAATGATAACCAGGTCACTAAAAACATTTCTTCTTCCCCAAAACAGTTTATTTAGGTATAGATAAACCAAACCGATATGAATACCGCTTACTGCCAAGATGTGGGCCGTTCCATTCATTCTGAACTGCTCCATAATATCATCATCTATGTTATCTTTTTCTCCCCACATAATTCCGGAAATTAAGCCAGATCTTTTTTCTCCTATGGACAAAACAAGGTTTTTGGATATTTCCCCTTTTATTATAGAAAGATAATTTAAAATCTGATTACCTTTGCCTTCTATCGTGCTGTTAATTTCAAGTTCGTTCGGGTCACATTTTATTAAAGCACCTATTCCAATTGTCCTTAAATATAGTCTGTAGTCAAAGGTATTTGGGTTCCGCCTTTTATCCGGCAATATGACAAGCCCGTCGAAATAAATTTTTCTCCCCGGCAAGTCATAAAGTGCATAATCTTTTTCTAAATCGCCATAATAATTGATTATAGTTTTCTCTTCAACAGGAGAATTGAAAATCAGATTTGTCACTACAACCAGTTTATATATCTTCTCACCTTTTTTTACAATGCTCTTTACCGTTCCTTCACCAGTTATTTGCTGATTGTTGAATGATGAAATAATAGATAGCTTTAAATCTGCAACGGTTAACCATAAAGCACCTGTTATTGCTACTGTGATCATTATAAAAGCAAATAGCAAATTTATTTTATTTTTTTTATGAGAATATATATATGCCATAATAGATCCTATAATCAGCAAGCCGACTAAAAAAAATGTATTTATTTTAAACAGGTGTTGCGTCACTATACCTGATGAAAATGCCAGGGCTATAAAAACAATTGGTCTTCTCAAGTTTCTCTCCATATTTATCATAATAATTAATGTTATATGTTGTAATTATTTACATAATATTACATTTGTTGGTTTTTATCAACCATTATTGTAAATATAAATTCTTTGATTACCAATTCGGATATGATATAATTAAACACATGTTTAGCGAAAGGCAGGTGTCAATTTTGACAAGTAATAAAGATGATAATAATAATAATAACAATATAAGCGATAGTGCTGATGACAGTCAAAAAAGTGAAGTTGGTGACAGTAACATTGATGATTTTTTTGCTCAATTTGATAAAATAAGCAACAAATTTGAAACGAAGCCACTCGAGGACAGTATTAAATCCAAACTGGAAGGCAAATCTGCCATTGATTCAAGCAAACCTGAAATCAAAACAGAATATGTTCCCCGAATTAAACGGCTTAAAAATATCAACAAGAGTAGCTTT
>JAENWH010000462.1 GCA_016650135.1 Peptostreptococcaceae bacterium | reverse complement strand
TTGGCTTGATACATCCAGTTTTGATGGGGAAAAATTAATTAAAGATACTGCGCTACCGGCTTGGAAGATAGTATATAATGGAAATCAGCGTGAGCATATATATGCTTATGAACAGTAGGAGAGGACAAATAAAATGAGTATTAGCTTTTGCTCCTTTTCAAGCGGGAGCAGCGGGAACAGTTACCTGGTTAAAAGCGGAACTACCGCGTTATTGATAGATGCCGGAATTAGCGGCAAAAGAATCTTAGAAGGACTGAATCATTCGGAAACTCTTTTAGAGGACGTTAAAGGAATACTGGTTACCCATGAGCATGGAGATCATATTAAAAGCCTGAATACCATTACTAAAAAATTACCAAATGTCATTGCATACGCCAATGAAAACACATGGTCTTTAATAGAAAACAAAATTGCAGAAACTAAAAAGAAGGTTTTCAAAACCGGCGAAATCTTTGATATTGGGGATATACATGTGAAGCCCTTCAATGTTTTCCACGATGCAATAGAGCCGGTTGGGTTTTCTTTTTATTGCGAGGGCAGCCAAATAAGCATCGTTACAGATACAGGACATATTACGGAAGAAATCTATGAGGAAATTATAGACGCGGATATTTTAGTGCTGGAATCCAACCATGACGTAAATATGCTGAAAATGTGCAGATATCCATGGAGCGTGAAACAAAGGATATTAGGGACGGAAGGCCATTTGTCAAATGAAGATGCCGGCGGTATTCTATGCAGACTTATTACTGGTAAAAGTAAAAAAAGGCAGGTATTGCTTGCACACCTGAGCAGAGAAAACAACTTTCCGGAGATGGCATTACAGACTATAAAGAATCTGTTGCAGGAAGCCGACTTTTATATAGGCAAAAACATCAATATAGAAATGATTTTGAAAGATCAAATAAGTGAAATTTATTATTTGTAAACATATGAAAAGAGACAGGCATGAATATCAGGGTTATTTGCATAGGGAAATTAAAAGAGAAATACTGGGTTGAAGCTGTAGGCGAATACAGTAAAAGACTTACTAAATACTGCAATCTCTCAATTGAAGAGTTAAAGGAAGATTCTTTATTTGAGGAAGGTGAAAACATTCTTAAAAGAATAAAGAAAGAAACCTTTGTAATAACGCTGGAAATAAAGGGAAATATGTTGGATTCCGAAGCTCTCGCAGAGAAAATTGAAACACTGGGAATGGAAGGCAAAAGTGATATTACATTTATCATCGGCGGATCAACCGGGCTTTCTGAAGAAGTCAGCAGGCGGGCTGACTTCAAGCTGTCTTTTTCCAAAATGACGTTTCCTCATCAGATGATGAGAGTAATTATGCTTGAGCAGGTTTACAGGAGTTTTAAAATAATAAAAGGGGAGACTTATCATAAATGAAAAAAATATTAAGGCTTCAATGTGAACTTTTAAAAGAAATTAACAAGTATGAAAATATCGTGCAGGAACGAGACAAACTCATCGACTGGGAGCGAGTGCATATTTCAAGTTGCGCGAAACTGGGATATTTAATGGCTGAGAAAAGAGGGTTTGATCCTGTCCTAGCGGCGTGCGCGTGTGCGGTTCATGACTATGGCAGAATCATTACGGGAAAACAGGAAGGACATGCTGAGGCAGGTTATTTACCGGCCAAGGAATTTCTTGAAAGAACCGGTTTGTTTAATGAGGAAGATGTCGAACAAATTTCACTTGCAGTCAGAAATCACAGCAAAAAAGCGGAAGTTGGAAGCCCTTTAGAGGAGATTGTAAAGGACGCAGACGTGATGGATTTTTATCAGTATGGATATGAAATAAAAAGGCAGGATCAAAAGACAAGATTAGATACATTATGTTGTGCACAAGCCAATAATTTTTGACGTAAATTTTCATTGGCATTATGTCAATGGCCATTTTTTAGTTGCATCTAGATATTTCATCAACATTCCAAGGTTCGCATAATAATATGAAAATCTGTCGTCTTTTTTTACTTCCACTAAACCAGAGACAACCAGTTTCTTTATATGCTGTGAAATCGTCGCC
>JAENWH010000546.1 GCA_016650135.1 Peptostreptococcaceae bacterium | reverse complement strand
TTGGCTTGATACATCCAGTTTTGATGGGGAAAAATTAATTAAAGATACTGCGCTACCGGCTTGGAAGATAGTATATAATGGAAATCAGCGTGAGCATATATATGCTTATGAACAGTAGGAGAGGACAAATAAAATGAGTATCAGCTTTTGCTCCTTTTCAAGCGGGAGCAGCGGGAACAGTTATCTGGTTAAAAGCGGAACTACCGCGTTATTGATAGATGCCGGAATTAGCGGCAAAAGAATCTTAGAAGGACTGAATCATTCGGAAACTCTTTTAGAGGACGTTAAAGGAATATTGGTTACACATGAACATGGGGATCATATTAAAAGCCTGAATACAATAACTAAAAAATTACCGAATGTCATTGCATACGCCAATGAAAATACCTGGTCTTTAATAGAGAACAAAATTACAGAAACAAAAAAGAAGGTTTTCAAAACTGGTAAAATCTTTGATATTGGGGATATACATATTAAGCCTTTCAATATTTCTCACGATGCAATAGAACCGGTTGGCTTTTCTTTTTATTGCGAGGGCAGCCAAATAAGCATCGTTACAGATACAGGACATATTACGGAAGAAATCTACGAGGAAATAATAGATGCTGATATTTTAGTGCTGGAATCCAACCATGATGTGAATATGCTGAAAATGTGCAGATATCCATGGAATGTTAAACAAAGGATATTAGGGACGGAAGGCCATTTATCAAATGAAGATGCCGGCGGTATTCTATGCAGACTTATTACTGGCAAAAGTAAAAAAAGACAGGTATTGCTTGCACACCTGAGCAGAGAAAACAACTTTCCCGAGATGGCATTACAGACTATAAAGAATCTGTTGCAGGAAGCTGACTTTTATATAGGTAAAAACATCAATATAGAAATGCTTTTGAAAGATCAAATAAGTGAAATTTATTATTTGTGAAATAAATGAAAAGAGATAGGTAATGAATATCAGGGTTATTTGCATAGGCAAATTAAAAGAGAAATACTGGGTCGCTGCTGTCTGCGAATACAGCAAAAGACTTACGAAATACTGCAATCTGACAATTGAGGAGTTAAAGGAAGATTCTTTATTTGAGGAAGGGGAAAATATTCTTAAAAGAATAAAGAAAGAAACCTTTGTAATAACGCTGGAAATAAAGGGAAATATGTTGGATTCCGAAGCTCTCGCAGAGAAAATTGAATCATTGGGAATGGAAGGCAAAAGTGATATAACCTTTATCATCGGCGGATCAACCGGGCTTTCTGAAGAAGTCAGCAGGCGGGCAGACTTCAAACTGTCTTTTTCCAAAATGACGTTTCCTCATCAGATGATGAGAGTAATTCTGCTTGAGCAGGTTTACAGGAGTTTTAAAATAATAAAAGGGGAGACTTATCATAAATGAAAAGTTAGATATAGTGGTATTATTACAAAGGAAATGGCCATTGGCATTAGGTCAATGGCCATTTTTTAGTTGCATCTAGATATTTCATCAACATTCCAAGGTTCGCATAATAATATGAAAATCTGTCGTCTTTTTTTACTTCCACTAAACCAGAGACAACCAGTTTCTTTATATGCTGTGAAATCGTCGCC
>JAENWH010000379.1 GCA_016650135.1 Peptostreptococcaceae bacterium | reverse complement strand
TTAGGTTTCTTATTATTCCATTAACGAAAATCCAGAGCGCTTTCATATGATATTGACTCAAACCTATGTGATTTATGAGCTAATCTCAGTTCCATAATATACAGCATTTACCATATTTCTCATTGATTCTTTTGTCATTGTTACAGGGTTAACCCTTGTAGTTCCTAGCATAGAATGGTCCAAAATAAGGTCAAAATCTTTTTTGAAGTCTTCCTCTGTTATCCCAAACTCTTTAAAACTGTGTGGAATACCAATTCTCTTCTTCACCTTTTTTATTTCTTCGATTATGTTTTCGCATTTACACTCATATGAAATTTCTTTTAACTTATTAGCCACAGTCAAATCCCGTTTATTAAAGTCAAGAACGAAAGGTAGAATAATTGCATTTGCAACTCCATGGGCTAAATTATAAATAGCACCATAAGAGTGTGCGATACCATGTACCATACCAAGCCCAACGTTGGCAAACCCAATTCCAGCCATACACTGATAATTATGCATTTTATCCCTACTTTCCAGTGTTGCTTCCTCATAAGATACTGGGAGCCATTTCATAATGCCTTTTATTGCTGACATACACAAAGCCTCAGTAAAATCATCTAAATTGTGGTTTGTATATGCTTCTATTGCGTGTGTTAGTGCATCCATACCTGTTTCAGCTGCAATTTGAGCAGGCATAGTCATAGTTATATCTGCATCAAGAATAGCTATGTCAGGTCTTAAGCAAGGAGTAATAATTGGCACTTTAATATTTTTTTGAACATTAGTAATTACAGCACTCTTTGTCACCTCTGAGGCAGTACCTGAAGTAGAAGGTATACATATCAACTTAGCCTTTGTTCTCTCCAAAGGAATCGGTGATGACAAAACATTTTCAAAGTTCAAATGAGGAAATTCATAAAACAAAAGCATAACTTTTGCAGCATCCATCGCGGATCCACCCCCAACTGCAATCACCACATCAGGCGCTTTTTCACGCATAACCTTTAAACCATC
The DNA here is from genome assembly GCA_016650135.1 of Peptostreptococcaceae bacterium. The sequence continues at coordinate 1,558 of JAENWH010000379.1, read as the reverse complement.
TAAAACTTCTTTATATGTAGGATTCTTTCCAATTCCCGAGTATATAATAACTTCCTTACCCTCGCCAGCCATGTATTGTTTAACGCGGTCTATAACTCCAGATTCTATCATTGAATGTCCCCCTGTCACTACAAAAGCACTGCTGAATTCGACATCCTTTAAATATTCCAGCGATCCGCTTCCTGTAATAATAGCCTTACCACTTAATACTAAATTTTTCATTTTACATCCTCCTTAACTGTAGTGCGATAATTTCAAGCCTGCTCAAACTGTTACTTGAATATTCTAATATTTAAATCGCCACCTTTCAATCATTTTCACCAAATTATTGTTTTAAACTTTTTGATGAGAATATTTATTAAGCTCTTTAAGTTATCCACAGAGCAACACTCAATTTTTCAGGTAATAATATTATTATACCACCTTAATTCTATTGTTTCCTGTCTTTTTATGAAAAAGCAATATGCAAATAAAGGATAGTAATGATGTTTTTTATTTTTTACCCAAAAACTGTTGACAAATGACGGCATAGGTAATATGTTACTTATTATTTTGGTTCTCTTTTGTTTACGGCGAACCGGATGGATACGCTGCTTGAAAGAGAGCTGAAAGAATTTGATATAACCTCTAAGCAATGGATGTTGTCTATTATTATTGACAACCTGTTTAATGAGGCACCAACCATGAAGGATGTGGCAAAGGAAATGGGCAGTTCACATCAGAATGTGAAGCAGGTTGCATTAAAGCTTGAAAAAAAGGGATTATTGAAGATGACGAAGGATAAGAAAGATGCTAGAGTGACCCGATTAAATATGACGGACGAAAGCTATCAGTTCTGGGCGAAGACACAACCCAAAGGTACAGCGTTTGTTGAAGAAGTCTTTGAGAATATTACGAAGGATGAGTTGACAGAAGCAAGAAATGTGATGAATAAAATAATGGGGAATCTGATTAAAATGTAAAATTCAAAAATTGAGTTTTGATCTTAATTGAGATACACAAAATTGAGATACACAAAATTGAAAGAAATGAAGGCAATTATCAGCACAAAGTTGATGACATCTGTTTATGGGAGGATCAAAATGAAAACATTAATAATTTATGCCAGTACATATGGTTACACAAAAGAATGTGTAGAAAAATTAAAGGAATTAATTAATGGAGAGGTAAACATTACTAATATTAAGACGGATGATGTGCCATCAATCGATGAATTTGATAATATTATTATAGGTGGATCAATCTATATGGGACAAATCCACAAGAAGTTGAAAGAATATTGCACAATCAATCTTAATCAGCTGCTAAATAAAAAAATTGCTTTGCTTTTATGCTGTGGTCTTCCAGAAAACTTTGACGAAACGATAAAAAACTGTTTCCCAACAGAACTGCTTGAAGCAGCCATAGCAAAAGAATGCTTTGGGGGAGAACTGCGAACCGAAAAAATGAGTCTGGAGCATAAGATGATAACTGGATTAATGCAGAGAGCATCAAAACCTGGAACTCCAGAGACAATGGGCATGCCTGAAAACATGACGAAGTTTGCAGAGCGTATTAA
>JAENWH010000280.1 GCA_016650135.1 Peptostreptococcaceae bacterium | reverse complement strand
TTCAAAAAAACAAGCCCAATGTCGGATGCTTATAATGGGCTTAGATACGCAAGGATGCGTGTGCAGCCGCGACGACGGGAATGCATTACAAAGGCTTAATTAGGGTGGAGAAATTTGATGAAATTTACTTTGAGAAATTTTGAAAAAAGTATTGCAATATATTTGCAGGTATTATATACTACAGAGGCTTGCTTAAGGCGAAGAAGTGGAAAGTTACTGAGCTAACAGAGAATTTCCATGGAGAATTGTCCTCACCAGATGAGGGCGAAGGGATTCGTCAGCTTTTACTTTGTGCCCAAAAATAGGAAACACACGGAGCCGTGTACCAGTAAGCAAACACCCATGTACACGTTGAAAGCAGTAGATTAGGACCCCTTGTACCGGCATAGCGATAACGTACAAAAAAAATAGGAGGAAGAAAAAATGAGCGAACAAAAGAAAATCAGAATCAGGCTTAAGGCATATGATCACAAATCATTAGACCAATCAGTAGCTAAGATCATCGATGCTGTAAAGAAAACAGGCGCAGATGTATCTGGACCAATTCCGCTACCTACTGAAAAAGAAGTTGTAACAATCTTGAGAGCAGTTCATAAGTACAAAGACAGCAGAGAACAATTTGAACAAAGAACTCACAAGAGACTAATCGATATCACAAACACTACACCAAAGACAGTTGATGCTTTAACAAAGTTAGATTTACCAGCTGGCGTAGATATCGAAATCAAACTATAGTAAGGGCACTCCCCTTAGTATGATTACTCAAAGCAGTAATCCGCTGTAAGAATTTAGGAGGAAAAATATGAAAACAATTTTAGGTAAGAAAATCGGGATGACTCAGATTTTCACAGAAGCAGGAGAAGCGGTTCCTGTAACTGTTATCGAAGCTGGACCAGTCGTTATTACTCAGGTAAAAACGATAGGAACCGATGGCTATGAAGCAGTACAGATTGCATTTGCTGATCAGAAAGCACATAGAGTTAATAAGCCAATGACAGGTCATTTTAACAAATATGGGGTTTCGGTAAAAAGACATTTGGCTGAATTTAGAACTGAAGAAGGCGATGCTTATGAATCAGGACAGACTATTACGGTAGCAGACTTCGAAGAAGGAAAAAAGCTGGATGTAACAGGAACTTCAAAGGGCAAGGGAACACAAGGAAACATTAAGAGAAATAATCATCACAGAGGACCTATGACCCATGGTTCAAAGCACAAAAGACTAGCAGGAGCATTAGCGGCTGGTACTTACCCTTCAAGAGTATTCAAGGGTAATGATGGCCCTGGTAGAATGGGTCGCGACACAGTAACCGTTCAGAATGTTGTTCTTGTAAAGGTTATTGAAGACAGAAACCTGATGTTGGTCAGGGGAGCTGTTCCAGGCGGAAAAGGCGGCCTGCTGCGTATTCAGTATGCAGTGAAAGGTCAAGACAAATAGATAGAACTTCAGAAAGGAGGAATTAGAAAATGGCAATAGTAACTATGTTAAACATGGCAGGAGCAGAAACAGGGACAATTGATTTGAAAGATTCAATCTTTGCAATTGAACCAAACCAGAATGCTGTTCATGCAGTAGTAAAAAATTATTTAGCTAACCAAAGACAAGGCACACAGTCAGCAAAGACTAGAAGCGAAGTCAGAGGCGGCGGAAGAAAACCTTTTAGACAAAAGGGAACCGGTCGTCACAGACAAGGTAGCACAACAGACCCTTCACAAATAGGTGGCGGAATTGTTTTCGCACCGAAACCAAGGGACTATAGATATACAGTACCTAAGAAGCTAAGAAGACTGGCAATGCTTTCAGCTCTATCCTCAAAGGTAGAAGAGAAAGAAATAATTGTTTTGGATGCAATAAACTTTGATGCACCAAAGACAAAAGAAATGATTAAATTTTTAGAAAATGTAAAGGCAGCTAAGAAGACATTGATCGTTATGGCAGAAAAAGACGAGAATGTGCTTAAATCGGCAGCAAATGTTCCAGGAGTAAAAACAGTTTTAGTATCAACAATGAACGTGTATGAAATTATTCACTACACAAGCTTTATTGTTACGAAAGAGGCTGTAAACAAGATTGAGGAGGTGTATTCATAATGAGAACCCCTTACGATGTAATCATCAAGCCAGTTATCTCAGAAACAAGTATGGATAACGCGCAAGTAAAAAAATATACATTTAAAGTAGCGACAAATGCCAATAAAACAGAAGTTAAAAAGGCAATTGAAGAGATTTTCGAAGTACAGGTTGATAAAGTGAACATCATGAATGTTCGAGGAAAAATTAAAAGAATGGGAAAAAACGTAGGTAAAACTTCGGCAACTAAGAAGGCAATCGTAACTCTTACAGATAAAAGTAAGGAAATCGAATTCTTCCAGGGTCTATAAGGAGGGACAAAAGATATGGGAATTAAAAAATATAATCCGACCACTCCTGGATTAAGAGGAATGACGGTTTCAACATTTGAAGAAATTACTAAAACCACACCAGAAAAAGCGCTTACAGTAACACTTAAAAAACACTCCGGCAGAAATGTCAGAGGAAAGATTACAGTAAGACACAGAGGTGGCGGATACAGACCTAAATATAGAATAATTGACTTCAAAAGAACTAAAGACGGTATTCCAGGAAAAGTCACAGCAATTGAATATGATCCAAACAGAAGTGCGAACATTGCATTGGTCTGTTACGCAGATGGTGAAAAGAAATACATTATCGCGCCAAACAAATTATTTGTAGGAGATCTTATTGAATAAGGAGCAGATTCAGATATTAAAGTGGGAAACTCACTTCAGCTTGCAAACATACCGGTAGGTACAATTGTTCATAACATTGAACTTAAACCTGGTAAGGGAGCTCAAATGGTTAGATCCGCCGGCAACGGTGCGCAACTAATGGCCAAAGAAGGAGATTATGCTCAGGTAAGACTTCCTTCAGGAGAAGTTAGAAGGGTACGAATTGAATGCAGAGCCACCATTGGTGAAGTTGGAAACGGTGACCACGAAAATATTAAGATTGGTAAGGCTGGAAGAAAAAGACACATGGGAATCAGACCTACAGTAAGAGGTTCTGTAATGAATCCTAACGATCATCCTCACGGTGGTGGTGAAGGAAAAACAGGAATCGGCAGAGTAAGTCCAGTAACTCCATGGGGTAAGCCTACACTTGGATATAAGACAAGGAAGAAAAACAAAGCTTCCGGAAAATATATCGTGAAGAGAAGAAATGAAAAATAGGAAGGAGCATAAATAATGGGTAGATCACTAAAAAAGGGTCCTTTCGTAAACGCGAAGCTGCTTAAAGTAATTGATGAAATGAATACAGCTAACGAAAAGAAAGTATTAAAGACCTGGTCAAGACCATCCACAATATTCCCCCAGATGGTGGGACATACAATTGCAGTTCATGATGGTAGAAAGCACGTTCCAGTATACGTTACTGAAGACATGGTAGGCCACAGACTTGGAGAATTTGCTCCAACAAGAACATTTAGAGGGCATGCTGCTGATAAATCATCAAAAGTAAAGAAAAAGTAGTAAAGGAGATAAAGTAAAATGGAAGCAAAAGCAATTGCAAAATATGTAAGAATGTCTCCTATTAAACTTAAGCCTGTTACTGATTTAGTAAGAGGA
>JAENWH010000245.1 GCA_016650135.1 Peptostreptococcaceae bacterium | reverse complement strand
TTCACTCGTTGCTTGTAGATTTTGGGATCCATTTTCTTGAGTTTCGGCACTAATGCTACATTTTGGCCGATTGTCATATGAGACAGGAGTCCAATATGCTGAATAACATACCCAATATTGCGGCGTAGCTCAACCGGGTTCTCCTTACTAATATCATTATTGTCTATCCAGATTTCTCCCTTGGTTGGCTCAATCAATCTGTTAATCATTTTCAGCGTGGTCGATTTGCCACAGCCGCTTGGCCCGATAAGCACAAGTAACTCCCCTTCTTCGATATTGAAAGAAATATTATCCAAAGCTCTAGATCCATCTGGGTATACTTTAGACACATCTTTAACACTAATCATCAAAACACCTCCTCTCACTTGTAAGAATATGCCACGTATCTATATATTTCCTAAATTCAACGTGTAATGAACATTTTACCATTTATGTTACCATTTTTCAATCAATTTTGACAATTTATATTTTTCAAATTTCTACTTGCGAATATTTTTCACCATAATGAATAACTTAACTGTATTTTAATGATTTGTCTTTATCATACAATCCATCTTATTACCTTACCTCATTTAATTTATTTTATCATTATATTACATCGTAACCTTCCTCTTCAATGGCAGCTTTTATAATTTCCGGTGTCACTTTATCAGAATCGTAGGCTACTGCTACAGTTTTCACTTTCAAGTCCACTTTTACCTCTACTACTCCATCAAGCCCCCCTACAGCATTAGTGACTGCGTTTACACAATGAGAGCATGACATACCTTCCACATTAATAATTATTTTTTCCATTTTCTTTTCCTCCTAAAATAATTTTATTAACTTATTATACAACTTTTTCTTTTGTTAACTATTCACAAGGTTTAAATCTTTTTAGTCTTAATGCATTGGTTACAACTGATACTGAACTCAATGACATTGCAGCAGCTGCGAATATTGGATTCAGCAATGGTCCTCCAAATAAATAAAGCAACCCTGCTGCAATCGGGATTCCGATCACATTATAACCAAATGCCCAGAACAGATTCTGTTTGATATTTCTAATAGTGCTCTTGCTGAGTTGAATAGCTGTTGTGACATCCATCAGGTCGCTTCTCATCAGAACGATATCCGCGGATTCAATGGCGACGTCAGTGCCGGAACCAATTGCGATTCCAATATCTGCCTGGGCAAGTGCTGGTGAATCATTGATGCCGTCTCCCACCATTGCAACTTTTTTACCCTCTGCCTGGAGTTTTTTTACCTCGTTTGACTTATTTTCTGGCAAAACTTCAGCAAGAACATGGGTTATGCTAACTTGCAGTGCTATGGCTGCAGCAGTTTTTTTGTTATCTCCTGTTATCATTACCACATCAATTCCCATTGACTGGAGTTTTTCAATTGCTTTTCTGCTATTTCCCTTTACAACATCAGCAACTGCTATAATTCCAGATAAATTTTGATCCATTGCAATATACATAGGCGTTTTGCCCTGTGAGGCCAAATTATCTGACTGACTTTCCATTTCTTTAAGAGATATTTTTCTATCATCCATCAACTTTTTATTCCCGAGTAAAATCTTTATACCATTTATTTCAACTTCTATGCCATACCCGGGAATCGTTTCAAATTGATCAGTTTTTAAGAATTCAAGACCTTTGACTTCTGCAGCCTTTACTATAGATTCTCCTAAAGGATGCTCAGAACCTTTTTCACCAGATGCAGCAATTTGAAGCAGATAATTTTCATCTATGCCATTAATAGTTATAACATCTGTTACTTCAGGTTTCCCCTCAGTAATTGTACCTGTTTTATCAAAGATAATGGTATCAATTTTATGTGCCGTTTCAAGAGCTCCACCACTCTTGATCAAAATTCCGTACTCAGCACCTTTTCCTGTACCTACCATGATTGCAGTAGGCGTGGCAAGCCCCAGTGCGCATGGGCAGGCTATTACCAGGACAGCTATAAATACTGTCAGCGAAAATAATAAAGATTCACCACTTATAAACCAGGCAAGAGATGCAACAACTGCTATGCCAAAAACAATAGGAACAAAATATCCGGAAACAATATCAGCCATTTTAGCGATAGGTGCCTTTGATCCTTGGGCTTCTTCAACCAATTTTACAATTTGAGCAAGTGCCGTATCTCCGCCAACTTTTGTTGCCCGAAATTTTATTACGCCGTTTTTATTCATACTCGCGGCGTATACCTGATCGCCTGATTTTTTATCCACAGGCATGCTTTCTCCAGTTAGCATAGATTCGTCAATAGAGGTGTTCCCTTCCAGAATTTCACCATCAACAGGAATTTTTTCTCCAGGTTTCACCAGAATAACATATCCGATTTCAACTTCCTCGATGGGAACTTCAAACTCTTTGCCCTCTTTTATTACAATTGCCGTTTTTGGAGCCAGACCCATCAGCTTTTTAATTGCTTCAGAAGTTCTCCCTTTAGAAACTGCTTCGAGTGATTTACCTAATAAAATCAAGGTTATGATTACACCAGCTGTTTCAAAATATAAACCTTCAACAGCTTTAAAATCCCCCATACTTATCTGATATACAGAGAACAGACTGTAAGAAATGGCTGCTGTCGTTCCCATTGCAATCAAAGAATCCATATTAGGGCTTCTGTTAAGGATGGCTTTATATCCTACAGTATAAAATCTATATCCTACAATAATTATCGGTATAGTCAATGCTAGTTGTAGCAAAGCGTAATTCAAGGGATGTTGCATTGGGCTAACAATAGCAGGGATTGGGAATCCAAGCCACGAGATCATTGATCCCATTGCAAAGTACAGCAAAGGCACAGAAAAAAATGCCGAAATCATGAACTTAATCCAAAGTGTTTTGACTTCTTTTTCTTTGCCTATTTTATCCTCATCGACTATTTTTTTTGCTTGTATATCCAAAGCACCATAACCGGTTTTTTCAATCCTGCTTTTGATTGAAGAGATATCAGTTAATTTGGAATCATATAAAATAGTGGCCTTTTCTGTCGCAAGATTAACAGAGATTTGTTCTACACCTTCCATCTTACTGACAACTTTTTCTATTCGAGCTGAACAGGATGCACAAGTCATACCGGTTATTTTTAGTGTTTCTTTATTCATTTAATATCAGATCCTTTCACATTTTAATTATATATAACTAAACTTGATTATAATATTTTCCCTATAGTAACAATTAATTCATCTATGATTTCATTTTCACCTGCCAGGATTTTCTTGACCAGGCATCCACGAATATGGTTTTCCAGGACAAGTTTACTGACAGAATCTAATGCAGCCTGAGTTGCTGAAATTTGGATAAGAACATCATTGCAGTAAGCATCTTTTTCAATCATGCCTTTTATGCCGCGGACTTGTCCTTCTGCTCGATTTAGCCTTGTTATAAGGTTTGATTTAAGTTTTTCTTCCCGCACGGTTATCTTCTCTGCATCACACCCCGAATGGCAGTGTTTGTTATAATCGATTTTATCATTCATATTATGTACCCGCCCCCTTATGTTTCATATTAAGTAAATTATACCCCTCTAGGGTATAATTAAACAGTTAAAATATAATTATTTAGAAATGTTTTGCAGTTAACAGAAAAAGCCCGCCTAAAAGAGACGGACTAAATAAAATATTTTGGAATATATTGAAACATTAAAGACACAAACATCATAATTTTTTAATTGAAATGTCTATAGTTAAAGGTTTTAAGTTGAATATCAACTATAGACAGGGATTAAAATACTTTGACCAGGATAAATAGAATCAGCTGATATTTCATTCAATTCACAAATTTCATAAACAAACTTCCTGATATCTTTACCCTCCTGATTATATACTGAAGCAAGATCCCACAAAGTGTCACCATATTTGATTTGGATTGAGGCATATTCCGGTTTTGTTAAACTGCTCGCATTATTAATTCCAAGTATGGTATTTGAGACTGTAACTAACATAAGCATCATAATGACAACAAATATTGTA
>JAENWH010000323.1 GCA_016650135.1 Peptostreptococcaceae bacterium | reverse complement strand
TGGGAATATGTATGCAGAGGGTAAGGGCGTAGAGCAGGATTACCACCAAGCCTTCCTCTTATATGAAGCATCCGCCGAACAAGGTGATGTGGGGGGGCAGTATGCCCTTGGGTATGCCTATAAGCATGGTCTGGGTGTCGGTAAAGATCGGAAACAAGCAAAGAAATGGTATAAAACTGGTAGAAATAGCGAGTGGCTTCAGATGATTGGTAGGTGAACTCTGAGGTAAGTTGATGCATAAGAAAAACAACGCAAAGACTGGTCGGGGGTATGGTCACTAATGCTAGCAACCCCTCATTTATTAGCGATTTGAGATTTAGGTTACTCAATTACAGGAAAAATCAACTTAAATGCTGAATGATGACATCATCTTCAAATTTACATTCTGCTATAAAAGGTGATTTATCAACAACTCTTGACCCGTAGGTTTCTGGTATGGTCAACACCAGTTCCTTTTTTGCTCTGGTCATAGCTACATAGAAAAGCCTTCTCTCTTCATCCATATTGATGGGGTCATTCGTTGGATTAAAACAAGGCCATATGTTATCAACCACATCAAGCATGATAACACAATCAAACTCTCTTCCTTTTGAACGGGTAGCGGTCATAAGATTTATTTCATTGTGAATCACAGTATCTTCAGTATGAGTATTCGAATTCAACAACTGAATTCCTCCTGCAGATTTTTTTATTATTTCTGTAAAATTCTCAAAATCCGAATCAAACTCTACTGAATAATCCATCATCAGTTCAAACGGCGGATCTAAACGGAAAATATCATCATTATTAGCAACACCACTTAATTTTTTGAATCCTTTAAACTGGTTTGATAATACAGATAAAGCATCATATACGGTTTTAGTATTATAAAAATCTAGAATGTCTGAATAAAGGTTGTTATCAACCCCCCAGAATAAACCAGGCCACCCACCTCTTGATCCAAACTCTAGTGCTTGAGAAATTGTGGTTGGAAACTTTATTTGCAACATCTGGGTTCTGATTCTTGTCCGGATGAAATCATCCCATACCAGCCCTAACCAAGCTTGAGCGAAGTCAATGATTGCATCAGCAACATATACTGAAGGCATCTTTGTATTAATATCTGCATGATGGTTTTCAAGACATAACAAAAGATTTGAAAAACTTGTTCCAAGGACGAGATTAATATCCGCGTCTATAAAGTATTGTATTCCTTCCTGAATCATCAACGTTTGGCAAAGAACTAGTTGCGAACGCTTTCTTCCAAGAATCGCAACTCTCATGCCATCCTCTCGTAACTGTGAAGCATAGCTGATACATTTTTTTGCTAGTTCAATGGGATCACTGCCTTTTAGAAGGGTGATTTTAGCTGATTCCAGTTTCATAGGAATAACAGCTTTCCTTTCATAACCAGTAATCTCATTGTTCTTTATGAGTTCCTGGGAGTATTTTACAATATTTTTAGGCATACGATAATTCCTATCAAGCTGATGTGTTAGGAGATTTGGAAGATACTTATCGCAATTGATTATATAATCAGGCACAGCACCTCTCCATTCAAAAATAGCCTGGTCCGCATCCCCAACGACTGAGACAAAACCCCGACCATTCTGTTTTTGTGAATATTCGCTGATTGTCTTTATTAATTGCAGATCTAGGGCATTAATATCCTGAAATTCATCGACAAAAATATGGTCATATGGTTCGAAAAAATCAGGATTCCCTGCACGGATATATTGTAATGGCCAATACTTCTGATCAGTGAAAGAAAAATAACCCTGGTTAGTTCTGGAAAACTGGTCTATAGAGAGGTCCCCGAATAAAACAATAAATTCTTCGACTAGTTTTTTATCTTCATCAGTATTGATTGAAAATAACGGGATGATGTTTTCAAAAGCTTGATATAGTCTTGTTTTTATTTTGCCTGTAATGATTTCATCATGTTCTTTTTCATCAATATCTGTCATGAAAGATGCATAGGATGTTGCATATTCCCATGAGATGCCAACATCCTTGACAGCTTCAAATAATGAAAAAAGAAGCATGCCAACAGCTGTATCAAGTTGGGCTGCCCTAAGAGGAAAAGGTGTATTTTTACCTGCTTTTTCCACAAGCTTGTTATAGAGAACTGTTTTTTGTTTAACTTTACCTTTATATGCATTGTACCAATCTTTGATATCATTTTTATTGGAAACATCCAGCCACGTAAAGCTTTTTTTAAACCCGGTTGGTTTAAAATGTTTCATGATCTTTTCAGTTCCCCATTTATTTAGTGTACAAACTGTAAGATTCTCAGCAGCAAGATTGTCTTCGCTAATCTTGCTTTCCAACTCAAAACGAGCAGTGTTTGTAAAAGTAACAATGAGGATGTTTGGGTTTTCAATTCCTCGGGTTTTTAAATCTTCAACCACTCTGTTTGCCCGATGGAGCAAAGTGATGGTTTTACCACAACCTGCGGGAGCCAATAACCTGGTATTGGCATCTATAGTTTCATTCAGATAGCCAAGTTGGGATTCATTGAAATTCATGTTTACCACCTTAATCAAGCAGAATTTATTATTACAATTTCGTATTTCACATGTAAACTTGTCATTTGGGACGATTCGCCTATCCTTGTCTGTGACATATCCTGTTTCGAAACAAGCCTTCATTTAAGATAGCAATCTAGTATCACACCCTTATGGACGAGCACAAGCTTCTTCTAAAAGAGAACGGATGATAAATACTTGAAGATGATATCTTATCCCTTCTCTTTTTCTTCGAGGCCTGATCAACTTGATGATAATACCACAGAAATCTACATCTGTGTGGATTGAGTATGATGAGTGATTGTAATTGTTATATTACAAGGGAAAATACAAGTTGCTGAATTATAATCATGGGGAGGCAATGATACTTACATAAGACAAAACTTTTAAATTAGATACACACTCTTTTGTTTTTGAAGAGTACCACTAGATGGATAGTTCTTGTTGGGGTGCTCTGATACCCATGGATGGGGGTTTTATGATGGCATGAGGCAAGAGTCTATTTGATACAATAATTATCGCTTATAGCTAT
>JAENWH010000527.1 GCA_016650135.1 Peptostreptococcaceae bacterium | reverse complement strand
AGTCTGAAGCACCGGTATTGATTCTTCTCATGCAATCAACCAGCAGATTATTTGGGCTCGGAGAATTGGGCAAAGAGAAAGTTGTTGAAAACTATGATTTAACATCAAAAATCGCAGCGAATTTTCTTGCTAAAGATCCTACCTCAGCGAATTACATCACTGCACGTGATAATATTGAGCTGATTTTCCAGGGAAGTGGTGCAGCTGATTGTGATGCATTAATCAGTATTTACGGGCCAAAATTTGACCAGATCGCAACGAATATTGATGATTTGAAAAAAATGATCCGAATGCTTGACCGTCAAAATTGTGATTCAAGCCCGCTGTATGCCAAAGCATCAGAGAAACTATATGAACTTGAACCATCAGCCGAAGCTGCTTATAACATGGCCCGCAGATTTGTTAAAGCAGATAAGCTTGATAAAGCAGAAACTTACTACAAGCAAGCAATCGATTTAGAAAAAGATCCTTTGAATCTTTCGAAATACTATCTTGAACTTGCAAAAATCAACATCGCCAACCCTCAGGATGCTAGACGTTATGCCAAGAAGGCTATTGAGAATAATCCAAATTCGGGTAATGCTTACATGTTGCTTGGTAATATTTATGCATACAACAGCAAAACTTACGGCGAAAATGACTTTGAACGCTCATTCGTATTCATGGTAGCTATCGATTATTATAACAAAGCTAAAAGAGTTGACGCTTCAGTTGAAGCTGATGCCAATGAAAAGATCTCAACGTATTCAAAGTATTACCCAACAAAAGAAGACATCTTTTTTAATGGGTTTACGGTTGGCCAGTCAGTTAATGTAGGAGGCTGGATCGGAGAAACGACAACACTTCGCGAAAAAAGATAATGATTTGAATCTCAACTGAAATATTGAAAGCATTGCATTTCTTGGAGAGATGCAATGCTTTTCTTTTAATCCCGTTTTATTCATAGCTTTATCCCTTCAATCAGTGAAATTAATGAATGAAGTGATTGACATTAAAACCTATTCTATAATTTTACCAGAAATGATCGCTAGTGCAATTAGATACCTGTTATCAGGAAAAATCAGATCCTATTTGACTCCTAAAATCAGTTTGATTTTACTGATTGCTTTGCCATTACTCCTATTCGTATCCTGCGAAAATGAAATCGCTAAAATCAAAAGTTTAACCAGGACGGAGAATCTACCTACCTTAACGGCTAAAGGATATGAAATGCTTTCTTCCGACTCTGCAGTTATCCGGTTTAAAATGCAAACACCTGAACTAATCAGTCACGAGAACGAAAAAGAGCCTTACACTGAATTTCCTCAAGGCGTAAAAATCACACAATACGATGCCAACATGAACATTGTATCGAGCATATCATGCCTGTATGCCAAAAACTTTAATGCGGACGACCGTTGGGAAGCAAAAAACAATGTAGTTGCAGTAAATTTAAAGGGTGACACGCTAAAAACAGAATATCTGGTTTGGGACAAACGCAAAGAGAAAATCTACTCCGATCAGTTTGTGAAAATCATCCGAAAAGATCAGATTATTACCGGCATTGGTTTTGAATCCAATCAAGACTTTTCGAACTACGAAATAAAAAATATAAAAGGCCAAATTTATGTCGATGTCGACAAATAAATAAACTGTATATGAATCTGCTTTTGGTCATTTT
>JAENWH010000207.1 GCA_016650135.1 Peptostreptococcaceae bacterium | reverse complement strand
GGCATCTGCGTTTTCGGGAAGTTCTGCATAATTGTATTGCTGATTTCCATTTTGACTACTTGTAATCAGATTGAGATTTTCATCAACAATCCAGACGTCTGCCATAGCGATTTCATCTAAAAATTTCAAATAAGCACCATAGCCTCCAGCCCCTCCAGATATTACAGCCCCTCCATAACCACCAGAACCTCCTTTACTCCCAGGAACCCCAGATGTGGTAGAAGTATCACCGCTCATGAATTCTGATAGGGTGCCTGTAATGACTGTTGCACGTTTTTCCAAATCCGCTTTATACATTTCAATGGTATTTGCCTTAAAAAGCATCATAAATAAACCACCAATTATAATGGAAAACAGGAGCAGCGCTATTGAAAAGTACAATGTAAGTCTGACTGCAATTTTATTCTTCATTTGCTTTTCTCTCCAATTTATATCCGACACCCCAGATTGTCTTAATCTCCCAATTATCATGTTTGAACTTATCCAGTTTGGAACGCAGACGTTTAATGTGAGAATCAACCGTCCTGCTGTCACCGTAATAGTCATAACCCCAAAGGCTGTTCAGTAAATTTTCGCGTGAAAAAACCTTGCTTTTGTTGGAAGCTAAGGTCCATAAAAGTTCTATTTCTTTTTTTGTAAGAGAAACGGGTTGGCCATCTATCGTCACGATGTAATCGGCTAGATTGATGCTTAGATTATCAAAAACAAGGAAGTTCTGGGTTTGATCTTCAGCAAGCGACAGTCTTCTTAAAATTGCCCGAACTCTTGCCATAACCTCGCCAGGGGAAAAAGGTTTTACTATATAATCGTCTGCGCCAATATCAAGACCCATTATTTTTTCAAAATCCTCACCTCTTGCCGTAATCATGATAACTGGTGTATTTGATGTTTTGCGGATTTCACGACAGACCTCAAATCCGTCCATTTTTGGCATCATTACATCAAGAAGTACAATATCAGGCTGGACGATTTTAAACATGTTTATTGCTTCCTGGCCATCATAGGCTACTTTTGTAAGGAAGCCTTCTTTTTTTGCATATTCCTCTAAAATAGAAGATATTTGTTTATTATCATCTGCAATTAATATCGTTTGCATCAGTCACCTCGTGCTTTCATTGATGACATTATAACATATTACATAGAAAAACCAAGCCGAAAAATGCTTTGAAAAATGCCATAAAAAGTATTTATTTAAAACACACTTTTGCCATACTTTTTTATTATTCTATACACATAGCAACAATAAAGTTGTTAAACAATTAAAAATACAGGAGGAAAATAAAATGAAAATCAATTTCAAATTTTTATCAGTGGCTGTACTGACAGCATCACTTTTAGCCACACCAATTACGGCAATGGCGGCAGACAACATTTTTGGATCAGCAGGAGCATCCACAGACACGGATTATACACTTGAGGAAATGCTCACTTATGCAATTCAGGATGAATATATGGCACAGGCAGAGTACAATGCGATCATAGAGAAATATGGGGTTCAGAGACCTTTCTCGAATATCGTCAGAACTGAAGCAACTCACATCGGATATCTGTTACCTTTATTTGGAACATATGATGTTGTAATACCAGAAAATGACGCAGCAAGCAGAACAGTATTACCGGCAACAATTACCGAAAGCTATGCAGCTGGTGTTGATGCAGAAATAAAAAATATTGCCATGTACGATGAATTTTTAAAAGAAGATTTGCCTGCAGATGTTAAAATTATCTTTGAAAACTTGAAGGCAGCTTCAGAAAATCATCTGGCAGCATTTGAAAGAGCTGCCAGCGGGAATACAATGACGGGAACTTTTGGTAATGGCAATGGCAATATGAATGGGGCTGGAACCGGAGCTGGAACCGGAGCTGGAGCTGGAACCGGAGCTGGAGCTGGAACCGGAATGTTAAACGGTAATGGCAATGGCAATGGCAACGGCAATGGCAGAATAGCCAATTGTGTTCTTTAGGAATATAGATATTTAGAAAATGAAATTGCTGGCTGCCAGGAGATTTTAATCGACTTGGGCAGCCAGCAATATTAAAACTGGAAAATATATGTCAGTTGGCGCGCCACCAGACCCTAGTTGAAAAGGAGAAAAAATGGAAAAAAGTAGAAAGAAAAAAATCCGTAGTTATGTGCAAATATTCCTTTTTTTGTTAATTGCACTAATTGCGGTCAACAAAACGCTAGCGGAATCCGGAGGAGGAATCCCATTTTTATCAACAGCCTCGATTCATGCTATTTGTCCTTTTGGCGGTGTTGTAACATTATATAATTTGTTTACAGTAGGAACTTTTGTTCAAAAAATCCATAGTGCTGCGGTAGTATTGATGGTTATTGTTTTCTTTCTGGCCATTTTATTCGGGCCGGTATTTTGTGGCTGGATTTGCCCATTGGGATCTTTTCAAGAATGGATTGGAAAAATTGGTCACAAAATATTCAAAAAGAAATATAATCATTTTGTTCCGTTGAAAATAGATAAGGTGTTACGATATTCCAGGTATTTTGTACTGGCAATGACGGTTTTTGTAATAGCCAGATCTGGACAATTATTGTTTGCAAACATCGATCCATATAACGCTTTGTTTAAATTCTGGTCGGAAGAGGTTGCTATACCTGCTTTAGTAATTCTTGGGCTAACCATACTGTTTTCACTTTTCGTGGAACGTCCGTGGTGCAAATATGCATGTCCTTATGGTGCGTTGCTTGGTCTAACCAACAAAATAAGCATATTTAAGATAAGAAGATCAAAAGACACCTGTATCAGTTGTAAAAAATGTAATCAGGTTTGCCCAATGAATATAGAAGTATCCAATCAGGAAGTGATAAAGGACAATCAATGCATAAGATGTTACGAATGTACGTCGGAGGCAAACTGCCCAGTGGCTGACACAGTAAATCTTGAAGCAGGGAGGGAAAAAAATGAAAATTAATGCAAAGACAATGGCAATTTTGATTCTAACTATCTTCGTCATTGGAATAAGTGCAGCGATGGCAACTGGGCTTTGGGCCACTGAATCGGGGAAAACGCCTTCGAAATATAAGGAAATAGAACTTCAGGACACCTATAATCCAGCGGATATACGAGGATCCTACGAATTCTCTGAAATAGCAAAACTGTTTGAAATAGATTTGGCAACCCTCTATGAAGCATTTGGACTGCCGCCGGAATCAATCGGAGACAACATGAAGACAAAAGATTTAGAAATCATTTATGAAAATGCTGGTGTGGCAATTGGGAATGAATCCGTTCAAATTTTCGTGGCTTTATATAAAGGACTTCCTATTGAATTAGATGGAAGTTTTCTTCCAGAGCCTGCAGTGCGTATAATACTGGAAGCAAATAAAAATTTAACTGAAGAACAGAAAACCTATCTGTCAACGCATACTTTTGTCGCAACTGAACCAGTTAATATTGACAACCTGATTACTGATGGAACGGACACAGTGGTAACATCAGATTCAGAAGCAGTAATAAATGGTGCGTCAACTTTCCAGACTTTGCTGGAAGCTGGGATTAATAAGGAAGAAATTGAAAAAATTATTGGAGACCCTATGCCTCTTTCAAATAAAAGTCTGAAAGATTACTGTATTGAAGAGGGGCTTTCCTTCTCAGAGGTAAAAGACCAGTTAAATGCGCTGATTTAAAGACTTATAAGATAGGCAATAAAAAGATCAGGAAAAGCCTATAAATTTTCTGATTTGTTTAAATCCATGAGTTCCAGAAAGTGAGCAGTTATATTATACAAAACAAAAGCAGCAGCAGCAATTGGAATGAACAACATAAAGGTGCTCGTTACATAATTTGCTGCACTTATTCTCATACACAAATAGATGATGATTGCCATTGCTAATATTATAATATTGAGTATGAAAATATAGGCAAACATAAAGTATGGATGTTTAGATAGTCTTTTTTCCAAATTAAATCTCCTTTAGTATAAAGTTATTTGTTAGATAATTTTTGAATTATACAATTATTATATCACAACGATATGAATTAATATTTAAAACTGTGAAATTGAAACCTGTGAAATTAAAACCTGTGAAAGTTATCCACAGAGCGCCTGTGGATAACAGAAAACAAGAAGTGAGCATTTGCAATGGGTTTACTCAAACCTAAGCCCAATGTCGGATGCTTATAATGGGCGACAGTTCTAATCAGCCAGCTATATTTCATTTTAATGACATTAATATATAGAGCCCGATTTTCATTGATAAAATAGCGGAAATGGATTTGACATATTATTAAAATAGATGTATAAAGGAGTTGATAAAAGATAGTAATAAGCGAACAAGTGTTTTTTGATATTTCTCAAACATGTAGGAGGTCGATTTCAATGAAAAAAATTCTAATCCCTGTTGATTCCTCAAAGTATGCAAAAAGAGCTGTTGAACAAGGCATAAAAATGGCAAAAGCCTTTGGAAGCCAGGTTGTCTTATTATATGTTGCAAATATAATAATTAATTATTCCCGTTATGAAATAAATCTTC
>JAENWH010000212.1 GCA_016650135.1 Peptostreptococcaceae bacterium | reverse complement strand
CATCTCCCCAGCCGCAACCAAGTTCAACAATGAATTGCCTAGGTCCAAGCAACTCCAAATTATATTTATCCAACCAGCCATCATAACCAGACTCCGCCGGATCTAAATTCTTTATAATACCATCCCAGTATTGTTTTTCCTGCTGCATTCTTCCTCCTCTGCGCCTCCAGGTCCTAGCTGATTATTCCGTAACTTTTTATTCAAGAAAGTTCATAACCAGGTTCACCATGGCTTCCTTTTCTTCTGGTTTCGATTCTGCAATCATAATCGTGATTGCAACCAATGTATTGTCTTCTATAATTTTCCCATCTTCAGTAAAAAGAATATCGTTTTTGTCTAGAAAGTAAAGGAATAGCATAGCAGCAATCCGTTTATTGCCATCTGTGAAAGAATGATTTTTCGTAACAAAATATAATAAATTCGCAGCTTTTTCCTGAGTTGATCGGTATACATCCTTTCCATCGAATGTCTGATATATAGCCCCTATACTTGCATTGAAAGATTCATCTTTTTCATTCCCGAATAAATCGCTCTCAGCACCAAATCTCATTTGGGTGATAACCTGTTTGCATTCATCATAGGTCAAAATATAGGTTGCTTCAGAGCCCTGGGGTTTTCCTATTCTCTGGTGATCATAATCATCAAGAAGATTTAATGCAACTGAATAGCTCTCTATAACACTTAAAACCTGTTTTGCATCCAGACTATTTTCTGCCCTCTTAAGTATTTTAATGACTTTCCCAAGTTGCTTGATTCGGTTTGTATTTATCGAATATCCGTTTAATATATGTTCTTTCAATACTGTATTTGCCCAGCGTCTGAATTCCAAGCCTCGATTGGATTTTACCCGATAACCCACAGAAATAATTGCATCAAGATTATAGTGCTCAACTTGGTAGGTTTTCCCATCCGCCGCAGTTGTCGCAAATTTTGCGACAACTGAACTATCATTCAGTTCCTCACGAATTGCATTGTTTATATGCTTCCCTATTGTCTTTACATCTCTTTCAAATAATTCAGCCATCTGTAACCTGTTGAGCCAGACTGTTTCGCCATCAACTGATACATCAAGCTTTATCTGCTCATCTACCGTTCGAAATAAAACCAGTTCATTTTGATCTGACATAATCTCCTCCATTTTAAAAAAGTAAACTTCTAATTAAATCCAGTATATCATTTTTCAACAAAATATAATCAGAATATTTGCGACGACATTCGACCTATCTTCCACACTTAATAACATTTCTGATATGGACTTTTGTCTCATCCAAAAAGGTAAATCCTTCAACTGTATAGTGCATAATACAAGAGGGCTCCCTATAATGAATTCTGTCGATACAGTTTTTGATATCAATTTCATTCTTAGAGGGCTTGAATTCTACTGGTAAATGATAAACTGTTGACCTTGATAAGCCAAGCAATTCGCATTGGTGCATGACCGTCAATTCCGAACCTTTAAATTCAATTAAGGATTTTTTCTCCTCATTTTTGAAATCTGATTGTCCTTTTTTTTAACCAATCCACATCCATTGAAAGTCCGCCGATTTTTTTTATAAGAAGCTCCTTTTCTTCTTCATGTTCATTCCTCAGTTTTTCGACATCTTTACCGTTCTTGTCGAACACGGATGGCATTTTACCAATGAATTCGGCTTTCCAACGACTTAGGAGGGGTTGGGCTACTTCATACTTTCTCGAGATCTCTGCCAAGGGGCTTTCTTCTCGCAGGATTTCCAATACAATCTCTGCTTTTTCTTTGGGAGACCAATTTCTTCTCATTCTACTCATAATGTTATTATAACTTATTTCTAGGAATTTGTGTCCAACCTTATGTGTACATTATATGCAGCCTAAATGGATCTACAAAATCAACTTTTATTCAAAGAATACCTAGGAGGATATTATGGAGAAAAAAATTAAGAAAACTTTATGGATCATTGCTTTGATAATTATATGTATGGCTGCAGGATATCTGATCCCCTATTGGATTAATTATGAAAAACCTGAAATAATCAAGGCTGAAGTCAAAGAATATTTGAATAGAAAATATAAGATTGAATTTGTTATCAGTGAGCCAGAACTCTTCAGAAATTCATGGCGATTATACGCCAACCCTATATACGGCCAGAAAACAGACACGTTTGTGGAATGGAAAAAAGGCGCAACGCCTAATGTCATTTATGATTCTTATACAAATGATCGCTTGAGACTGCAAGCTTTTCCAGAAGCCGAACAGTTTTTCAAAGAGTTGTATGGTGAGGATACACAGATATTTTTCCTGTTTCAATGTATGGATGATCAGTTTTTAAAATCGGAAGAAGCAAAAACAATAGATTTTATAGATGAGGTGAAACAGCAGAAATTGAACAATTATATTGAAGTGCAATGCTACGTTTTTAAAGATAAAAAGCAGAATCGAGTAGTAGTAGAACAAGATGCTAAAAGAGCAATTAATGAATATTTAGATAGAATGGCATCAGAATGGCAGTATGAAGTATTTTATTTATCTGATAAGTATGAAGATGAGTTTAGTAGGGGCTTTTCAAAGGATTTTAATTTCCTGAGAATTAAAGACTCTAATACCTATATAAGGATGCATAAAGAAGGGCAATTACTTGACAAGTTTATGTTAATGCGTATGAAAGACGAGCCGTTGGCCGACGTCAGCAGCGGGTTTTTCTTTCAAGACGAATGATTGAAATTTTTTAACCTTATGGATCATTAATACATAGATTTCACATCAAACTAATGGGTATCTTTAGGAGGATATATAATGAAGAAATTACTATTATTAACTTTTGCTATGACAATTATTTTATCTTTTGTTAGTTGCAGTAGCAGTAGCTCATCGCAAGAGAATAATTCATCAACAGAAAGCTTAAATAAATCTATTGATGAATTATTCTCTGTAAATAGCATTTATTATACTGTTAATTTTGAACAAATATTAAAATCTGATACCGATACTATAACAACTACCAACACTAGTAAAATTAAACTAGTAAATGAGCCTTATGTAACATGGAGTGAATTTAAAAATTCTGTTTCACATACAAACACAAAAAAAACAGAGACGATAACTGAAATGTATCAAAAAGCTACTGAAGATGGTCTTGAATTACTTTACAGAGGGGACTCTTCTTCAACAGATTGGCAAAAAAACATAATTGATGATAAAACCATAGCAGAGAAATATATTGAGAATACTAAAAATAATATGAAAGCTGAGCACTATATCCTTAGTGCAAATTTAGATAGCTTTAAAATGGAGAAGAAACAGGATGGATTAATTAAATATAATGGAACTATCAGCCAATCATCTGTTGTTGAAGCCTATAAAAAGTACCTTAGAAATTTTTATGTTGATGCTGGTTTAATTAAATCAGAGAAAGAACTTTCGAATAAGGAGATGCTAAAAGAAATATCCAGTGGTGAAATTGCAGCGGTAACGGTTGGAATTCCAAGTTTGGCCTTAACTGATAAACCTATTCCTGTAACTTTTTGGGTAAATGAGAAAAATAATAAAATTAGCAAAGTTGAAATTGATAAAATTAATGCAACTCAAGCTTTATTAGATATGACTTTTGAAGGATCAAAGGATAAGATGCCAAAAGTAGAAAAAGCCATTTTGACATATGAAGTATTAGAAATCAATACATTTGATGAGATACCAATACCTCAATAATAAAATGGAGAGAATCTGTAAAGGAACTAATTGAGATCAACTATATGATGTGACACGGTAATTTGGAAAAATAATTATATAATCTTAAATAAGGGAGGATTATAATATGAGTAATATTTTCACTGATAATGCTAATATAATAAATATCTCTATTTTAATAACTTTGGGGATAATAAGCGTTTGGATTTTTATAGATGCAAAGAAAAACAGCAATTCGTTAGCAAGTTCGTTGTTTTGGGCTGTGATTGCATTATTCTTTTTCCCACCTATTGGCATTGGTATTTATTTTTACAAAAAACATAAATTAAATGATGCTTCCTAGTGAGTCCGATACAGGAGTTGTTTCAATACTTGATATACGGAGCAGGTATTAAAGGAAAGTATCATCAGGAGATTATAAATGCACTTCCAGAGTGTGTTGTTGCAGAACGAATTAATGATATAGAAGGATTTATTAGAAAGAAAAAGAATAAAACATATTTTGAATAATACAAATCGAGACAAGAGCTGACGTGGTTCTTGTTTTTTAATACCTGAAATGGGCTAATTAAATATTGGCTCATTTCTTTTTGGGAGGAAAGAAAGATAGATAATACATTAAAATTTTGTGAGCAGTTAGCACTACTTAATCAATTAAAAAATAAGGACTTGGTATCGAAGTATGAATACAGTAAAATAAAGGAATTTATCAAGCAAAAATATAAAATCGGTGTTTATGGTATGGAACTG
>JAENWH010000342.1 GCA_016650135.1 Peptostreptococcaceae bacterium | reverse complement strand
TTCAGGATCTGTCATAGAATTAAATAAATTTCTGATAATTGAAGCAGATTTTTCCATATCTGTCATTCTTTGTGCATATTTTGGCATATTAGATTCTCCTTCTTTCCTTAAATATTAGATGGTTCAGAGATTT
This sequence comes from Peptostreptococcaceae bacterium, assembly GCA_016650135.1. The sequence continues at coordinate 2,729 of JAENWH010000342.1, read as the reverse complement.
GAAAAAACGGAATTAATATCATCAACAATAGTGTGATCCAGTTCCCCTACTCCCACCATACCGTTTAAAATTTCCATAGCTTTGTTATGATCCATCGATTTTCTATAAGGTCTATCTTCTCGCAGAGCCTGATAAATGTCTAAACAGGCTATTAACCGTGAATTAAAGTCTAGATCTTTGGCCATCAAACCTTCCGGATACCCAGAGCCATCTAACTTTTCGTGGTGGTTGGAAGCCCATTTTGTGATTTCTTCAAACCCACTAATATCTTGTAAGCAACTCTTAGTTATCTTTGGGTGCTTCTTTATTTCTTCAAATTCTTCTTCAGTTAATTCACCCGGCTTATCTAATAAGTCACTACTGATAACCAATTTGCCAAGATCATGTAAATCCGTTGCAATTAATAGTTTCAACGTAGTTATTTTGTCCATCTTATAAAATTCAGCCATTTTCTCAAGTTTCTCCGAAAGACCCGAAGAATGCTTTTGAGTAAACTCAGATTGAGCATCAATTATATTTGAAAATGTCTTTGTTATCGTGCGTATTTCATTATAATTCAACTCATGGCTAAAGATAGGAATCACCTTTTTCAAGCTATCATCAATGTTCTTGTCTACTAAGGCTTCCCAAAATTCATGATGATCTGCAATTTTTAAAAACACATCTGCTAACAAAGGTGAGAAAAATGTATTCCTATGCTCATGAACAAAAGCAGTAATTATTTCTTTATTTGAGACATTTCTCAGATCAAATACTAAGTCTAATGTATCTGCAAGCGCAATAATTTGAGCCAAAAGAGGAATTTCATCTTTTGATAATCCAAAAAAACCAGAACCATCATATTTTTCATGATGATATTTTATGACGTTTTGAGGATTTGTTAAAAAGGGAAATTCTTTAAGATTATTTTCTCCTATGATGCAATGTCCTTTTCTGCTTTCCATTACATTCATTTTTTCTTTGGTAGTGCCCAATAATTTATTATATAGAATTTTCATGCTTGCTCCGTTGTCATGCATTATAGCCAATGAAGCCAAATCAAATATTTCTTCATTTGTTAATCGAAGTTCACGAGCAATTTTCACGGATATATAAGCTATCCTTTTAGAATGATTTGTAGGCATCCCAAAGATGTTAATTTCAATAGTGTCTAATGCATTCGCTTCATCCTTCGGCCTTGTTTCATTGGGTATTATTCCCACTCAATCGTACTTGGCGGTTTGCTTGTGATGTCATACACGATTCTGTTGACATTTTTCACTTCATTTACGATTCTATTGCTGATTTTCTCCAGTACTTCGTATGGAATACGTGCCCAGTCGGAGGTCATTCCGTCAACTGACGTTACTGCCCTTATACCTACCGTGTGGTCATAGGTTCTGAAGTCCCCCATTACGCCTACACTGCGAATATTTGGAAGTACGGTGAAATACTGCCATATATCTCTTTCAAGGCCTGCAAGGCGAATTTCTTCCCTAAGAATGTAATCAGACTCCCTGATAATCTCCAGCTTTTCCTCTGTAATTTCTCCAAGGCATCTAATCGCAAGTCCAGGCCCAGGGAATGGCTGTCTCCATACCAATTCAGATGCAATGCCAAGTTCTTCTCCAACTTTTCGAACTTCATCCTTAAACAATAATCTTAAAGGCTCCAATAGTTCCATTTTCATATCAGCTGGAAGTCCACCTACATTATGATGACTCTTAATAACTGCTGATTCTCCTGTACCACTCTCAACTACATCAGGATAAATTGTACCTTGAAGAAGAAAGTCAATTCCTCCAAGTTCTGCATAAAGCTTTTTTGATTCCTCTTCAAAGACTCTTATAAATTCCTCACCTATAATCTTTCTCTTTGTTTCAGGGTCGCTTATGCCTTCAAGTTTAGAAAGAAATCTCTCCTGCGCATTAACCCTTATTATTCTCATATTAAACTGTCTGCCATAAACTTCCATAACTTGGTCACCCTCGTTTTTACGAAGTAAACCATGGTCAACAAATATACATGTCAGATTATCACCAATCGCCTGATGCACCAATATTGCTGCCACTGATGAGTCAACACCTCCAGACAAAGCGCATAGAACTTTTTTATCCCCAATTGTTTTCTTAATTTCTTCAACTTTTGCCTTAGCAAAGCTTGACATCATCCAGTTTTTTTCGCATTCGCATATTTCATACAGGAAATTCTTCAACAAATCCTGCCCAAAAGGTGTATGATGCACTTCGGGGTGAAACTGCACCGCATATAACTTCTTTTCTACATTTTCCATAGAACCTGTCGGGCATGTTTCCGTTGATGAAGAAAACGTAAAACCTTCTGGAACTCTCTTGATATAATCAGTATGGCTCATCCAGCAAACTGCCTCTGAAGAAACCCCCTTAAACAAAAGACTTTCCTTCGTATGAAGTTTCACTCTTCCATATTCCTTGTAATCCGGACTAACAACCTTACCACCAAGAACGTGTGCCATCAATTGCGCACCATAACAAATCCCAAGAATAGGAATCCCAAGTTCGAAAATTTCTTTAGGGAGAGTCGGTGCCCCCTCTTCATAAACACTTGCAGGGCCTCCCGTGAATATAATCCCCCAAGGTTTTGCTTCCTTAATTTTTTCAAGGCATTTTTTATAAGAAACAATTTCACAATATACGCCTGCTTCTCTTACCCTTCTTGCTATTAGCTGATTGTACTGACCACCAAAGTCAACAACCAGAATCCCTTCATAT
>JAENWH010000505.1 GCA_016650135.1 Peptostreptococcaceae bacterium | reverse complement strand
TGGCATATGGCGCAGATTAGCGATTATACCATTCACTGTACAAATACCACTCGATAAGGTGGACAAGCGCCTGACGAGTAAATTAAAGCGTGAAATGAAAGCTATTTTAAACTGGATGAGTGAGGGTTATCTGTTGTGGCGATCCACTGGATTACAGGAACCGGAATGCATCAAAGCTCAGAGAGATAAATACCGTGTGGAAATGGACTCAGTTGAAACATTTATCGAAGAGTGCTGCATTAGAGATGGTCAGGGGAAAGTTAAGGCAAAACCACTATTTTTAGCTTATCGAGAGTGGGCAAATGAGAACGGTCATTACATGATGAATAGTACTAAGTTTGGTCGTGAAATGAATAACAAATTTAAAAAGCTAAGAAGTAACGGAACCTATTACGTTGGGTTGAAAATGTTGGAAGAAAATAACAATTCTATGTTTAGAATTTCCTATTAATGTAATAAATAAATTAAGCAACTGACAGAGTTTTCAGAAATACAGACTATTGGACTATGAAAATAATTTTATAATTTACTTATTTTAGGATAGAAAATTAAAAATGGACAGAGCTCGGACAGAATATGGACAAAACTTTAACTAACCCGTCCGCTTTAAAACCTATTCATATCAATGCTTTTACTATACTTATTCTTTTTATGGACAAGTTGGACAAGTAATAATAGAAAAAGGATTAAGAAAAATAAATAAATAAAATATAGAAAGGTTTAGGAAATGGTGTACAACCCGTCCATGTTGTCCATATCAATAAAAAGGGGTGTGAAAATGAGAAAGAATATATACGCATTTTATAGAGATGGTGAGTTATTATTTCACGGGACTAAAGAGGACATTGCTGAGGAAACTCATTTCAGTATGAGTACAATTCATAATTACAGCAGTCCTAGTTATTTGGAAAAAAATAAAGATAAAAACGTTATAAAAATAATTAAAGTCGGTTGGGAAGAATGAAAGAAGCTGATATCCAAAATTCAATAAGATTAGCACTAAATCCATACGCGATTATTTTTAGAATTAACTCAGGAAAAGTAAAGATGATGGATGGTCGTTATTTCGATACGGGTGTACCCTAACGGTTTTAGTGATTTGGCTGGCTTTCGCAAAAGTGATGGGAAGATGATATTTTTGGAGATTAAGAAAAAAGGTGGTAAAACGAGTGAAGCTCAAAAACATTTCATAAGTGAAATGAGTAAGTATCCGGTTATTGTGGCGGTGGTTAGATCGCCGGAAGACGCAATTAAAATTGTTATGGAAGGGTGAAATGAATTGGCTAAATCACAAGCGATCCGAAGGTCCGATGCCGGAAAAGCAAAGCAAAAGGAAATTATCGAACTTTTTAAAAGTATAGGCCATACACAATTATCAGATGGACGTGAGATTAGTAGTTTGCATTTAAATGAGCTTCAAGAAATTTATAAGTATGGGATTAAAAAATGAGTAATGTCGAACGCGACTTAAATTTCATCCGCTTGATGATTTACCAGTTTTATAAATGTCGAACGGAATACAGAGTTTCACGAATAGTCGCTAAGTATGGAATGGAGTTTGATGATGTATTTCAAATAGGGTGTATAGCTTATCTAGGAGCTGAAAAGAGTTACAAGGATGATAAGGGTGTTAAGTTTCACACGTTTGCCGGTCATTGCATTAAAAGTCACCTCAAGCGTATTATTCGTGACCACACATTACAAAAACGTGATACGACTCAATTAAGTTTTGTTAGCCTGGATGATATAGAAATTCCTACAGAGGGTGATTTTGAAAAAGTTGAAATGAAG
>JAENWH010000235.1 GCA_016650135.1 Peptostreptococcaceae bacterium | reverse complement strand
ATTAGCAAAACCATGTCAACCATTTTATACCACCTTTATGTTATTACTTTGACTCACGTCAACAGAGTAATTGTTAATTTATCCGGCCGCGATTTAAAATTGCCTCAGCAATAAGCAAATCCAATTCTTCATCAATATCTATACTTCTGCTTTTCAATCATTTTTTAGAAATGTCTCTAATCCATGCTGGAGAGACTTATCTAAACAACATTCTGGAAAAGCCGGTACATGAAGCGTTGAAGCAGGGATATTTTAGAACCTTCCGCCGTAAGCGCCGCTCACAGCTACTCACCGTGGAATCCACGCCTCATTGACAACCTCATGTGTGATGTCTCGCTTTAGGTGCTCAACTTGACAAGCGAACCATCGATTCGAAAACCATGCTTGCTGCCATTAATAATCAGTCTCTTTACTAATTTCACATTTATCCTCTTTTAGGCTATGATGATTTTCATCATGTAAAACATTTAACGAGGTTGCTGTAAGCAGCTGAAGCTAGTTTTCCAAATCATACAAATGTAATCTGGCAGTCTAGAAACACAGAAAATCAGTAAAATAGCCTGCTATCTTATCCTTTTCTAATACTTTAAATCTATTTTTTAATCTATAAGAATATTTTCTATTTTTAACTTTGATAAGATATTTGAATTCCACCATTGACCATTGTAATAATAATTTTGCCTTAAAACACCATCCAAATGCATTCCTAGGCTTTTATATAATTCTAATTTTTTGTTGTCAAATTCGTAAATTTCAGTCCATATTTTATTCAAATTCAATTGATTAAAAGCATAATCAAACAATAACTGGCAGCTTTCTTTTGCATAACCTTTTTCGTCAATATATGATTCTTGCCATCCTATATACAATGACAAGTCAGCATAACTGTATATCCAATTAATATAACATAGTCCGCAACATCCAAGTAGCTCCTCTGTAGTGGCTTCTCGAATAGAAAACATGATTGTATTAGGATCTTTAATAACCTTTTCCTCAAACCATTTTTTTTGCATGCTAAAGTTAATTTCCCTGTATTCTCTAAAATATTTTTTAGATTCTGGTAAATTACGCCATTCCATCAATTGTTGCAAATCTTTTTCTTCAATTGCAACTAACTTTACTTTCTTTCCTTGTAACATTAAATCACATCTCCATTTTTTATAGGTTCATTAGCATGTACGGCTCGCTTTAAATTTCGTCCGATTAGTTCCTCTATTCTATAAGGCTCTATATTATCAAGTAAGATTGGTCTTAATGGGAATAAATCGGCTTCTTCTAAAATATGTCCTGCTGGAAAATCACAAGTAAAATACAAGGCTCTTCTCTGTACCTTTGCTGTTTCTTCTTCATTCTTTTCAACTCTTTTAATTCCATCCCCTAATGCAAGAAAAAGTTCATTTGAACTTTGCATCATGTTTTTCCAAGTTATTGGTGTCATAGAGAACTTATGATCAGGCCCTTTGCGATCATTATCATCTGTAAAATGCTTTTCAATAACTCTTGCCCCTAATGCTATTGCTCCTAATACGGCTGCATGTCCATAAGTATGGTCCGACAAGCCCAATATAGTATCTGGATAACGGTTTCCATATAATTTTAAAACGTTTAGATTAATATATTCAAATGATTCATTAGAAGCAGTATAATTAGTATTACATTGCATTAAAACTAAGTTATTGTTCCATTTATAAATTGCTTTTACAGCTCTATCTACGTCAGATAAATCTGAAGCACCCGTAGCCAAAATTACAGGCTTCTTTTTTTTAGATATATGCTCTAGAATATCCGTCCAAGTGATGTCACCAGACCCGATTTTATAGCAATTCACATAAGGGTCTACAGAATCTATAGTTTCAAAATCATAGGGACTTGTCATATACTCAATACCAACCTCTTGACATTTTCTTTGTAGCCTAGCCGTCCACTCATAAGAAATTGAAGCTTCCTTATATACATCAAAAACTGATTTTCCCCAATTGATTTGGTGCGAAACCAAGCTTCCCATAGAATTGAATCCAAAATCACTTACTATTCTTTCTGCTTTGAAATTTTGAAATTTTGCAGCGTCTGCCCCTGCTTCTTTAGCTAGTTCAATAAGTTTAAAAGCTCTCTCTATACTCCCATCATGGTTCGCCGCGATATCTGCAACAAAATATGGGTGATGCATTTCACCAATATATTTTCCTCCAATTTTTATCTCTCTCATTTTTTATTCCTCATTTCAAAAACCCTTTTATAATGAGGGTATAACTCCTCATGCGTATAAATCCAATTTTTTAAATCTATCAGCATTTGATCATAGCTTTTATTTGTATAGTTAAAGTCATTCCTAGTATTTAATAATGCGTGATTTGAGCAAGGTGTTACCTGATTATTAATATCTATTAAAGCTAGACCAAACTGCTTTTTTAATTTTATGAGTAATTCACCTTTAGAAATAACCTCGGATGCATGCAAATGATAAATCCCTGTGATGTCTTTTTCTATAATATTTATTATAAAGTTTGAAAATTCGATAGAAGTAATCCCATTAAATCTAACATTTTGAAAGCCATTTACCATTTCTCTTTGTTGAAAAAACCAATTTAGTAGTCCAGACCCTGTTTGGGATATATCCGGACCGATAAAACTACTGCGAATAGTTAAATCTTTATTGTTAATTACTTCTCCTAAAGCCTTCGTTCTACCGTAAAATGTTCGTGCATTAGGAAAGTCCTCTTCAATATAATTACCACGTATCCCGTCAAAGACTCCGTCAGTACTAATATGAATTAATTTTGTGTGTTTATATCTTATCTTCTCTTCCAATAAATGTGGTAAAAATGCATTAATATTAATTGCTTCTGTTTTTCGTTCTTCACATCTTTGTACCAATAAAGCACAACAATTTATTACTAAATCAAAGCTCTGTTTTTCCCAGAACTTATCAAATTCTTGTTGATTAGTTAAATCTAAAAGGATGGTATCTTTTGTAAATCTTCGTGTATGTGAAATCCCTGTTACGTCATAGCCTTTCTCAAGCAATTTAAGCATCAAGACATGCCCCACCATTCCTGAAGAACCCAAAATTAATATCCGCAATTTTACACCTCAAACTATTTTCTTAGCAACATCTTGTATTTTAACTCTGCAAGTAACCAGTCCTCGTCATTATCAATATCTTGCACTTCCATTTCTGATATTACAAAAGGAATTGTATGGCAGGTAAGTAACATCCTATACTTTTTAATGGCTTCTGATTTCATCCAATAAAATTGTCCACAATCATGATAAATTGGCTCAAAATCCTGCGATCGAATGTTCATATTCTCAGGCCATTTCATTTTGGCATATTCATTATCTATAACAATGCACCTTTGTGGCGGGAAAGAGTACTTAACCACTGGAATTAAAGAATCGCCCGCTTTATCAACCAACAAATTAAATGTATTTACTAATTTATCCCTAGTTACAAAAGGAGCAGTTGGATATATACAACAAAAGTAGTCAAACATTAAATCTCGTTTTTCATATTCATCTAGTACTTCATTAATAACATCTGCGGTAGTAGCATAGTCATTAGAAGTTACAGAACTCCTCATAAATGGTACTTTCGCTCCAAATTTCTTTGCAATTTCTGCTATTTCTTCATCATCGGTGGATACCATCACCTCATCGAATAAACAACTGTTTAATGCTGCATCAATTGAATATTTTATTATTGGTTGGCCGCAAAACTCCTTAATATTTTTTCTTGGAATTCTTTTACTACCACCTCTTGCTGTGATAATTGCTATTTTTTTCATTTTTTATCCTTTTAAAACCTATTACATACCAAGTCTTACCATGATATTTTCCAATGAATGCACATTTTTCAATAGAATTATTAGTTATAATTTCTTCAACTTTGTGTATAATTCTTTTACTCCCAAGCATTCTATATTGGTCTCAGAAGAATATTCAAACCCATGATTTACAGGTATTCCCCTATCCTTAAAGCTATTCGACTGGTCCCACCAATCAAAATCTGGATATATTATATAATGCTTATCATATTCATATGTGTTTCTGCAATCATCTTTTGTTATCATTACTTCATGCAATTTTTCTCCT
>JAENWH010000443.1 GCA_016650135.1 Peptostreptococcaceae bacterium | reverse complement strand
CTTAAATTTTCAAACAAATTGCTCTTAAGCGCCTTCATTACGTCAAGAAGAGTTATGCTGTCGCTCTTGCTTCCTATAAGTATTCTTTGAATTGCATTTTCAAGTTCTCTTATGTTTCCTGGCCAGTCACACTGTTGAAGATATTCGATGGCCTCTTCTTCTATTTCCTTTTTTATTGAAAATTTTTCATTATAGGTTTCAATGAAATGTTTTACAAGTGCTGGCATTTCAGATTTCCTTGCAGATAGGTCTGGTACTCTAATTGGGAAAACATTCAGCCTGTAATACAAGTCTCTTCTGAACAGTTTCTCTTCAATCAGTTTCTCCAGATCTCTATTGGTCGCAGACAATATGCGGACATTCGTCTTGACAGGCTTCGTTCCACCGACTCTAAAAAACTGTCCGTCTTGAATGACTCGAAGCAGTTTTGCCTGAATATCCAAAGGCAGTTCTCCCACTTCGTCCAGAAAGATGATTCCATTATCAGCCATTTCGAAATATCCTTTTTTCCCGGACTGGTTTGCCCCGGTAAAGGCGCCTTTTTCATATCCAAAAAATTCAGATTCCATCAGATTTGGTGAAATAGCTGCACAGTTTATTTTCATATACGGCTGCATTTTTCTTGTGCTGTTTTTTTGAATAATATTTGCAACCTTTTCTTTGCCCACGCCGGTGTTCCCTGTAATTATTACATTACAGTCATACTTGGCAACGCTTAACATTTCCTCTAAAAGCTGGGCCATTATTCTGCTCTCGCAGATAAACTCCTCCGCTAAAACTTTTCTGTATCCTGTATTTTCTAATATTCTTTCCTCTCTGCTGATTGGATAATTAAGATTTTCTTCTATCTTATTGAAAACCGGAATTGCCCACTCCAAATAGGGCGCCAACTCTTTGACGACTTCTATATCAAATTCATCGTATTTGTCTGAATACCCTTCTGCACATATGATATCCAGTTGCCTTGAAATAGATTCCGTTATATATAAGGCTATATTGTAATTATTAATGAAGTTGGCGAATATTACAGTACCGCCCGATTTTGTCGCCAATATATTTACAGTTTCTGCGCCAGGGATATCCGCACAATTAACCGAAAGATCAAAATATCCTTCAGCGTTAAGTTTTTCAATGCATTCAACTGGTCGTAAAATATTGACATAGTGAATCTCCGTAAATATCTTAGCCAACAATTCGTCAATGCCCTTCCCTTTAATCATAATGTCCGTTTTTTTGTCAAAAAGACACAATATCTCAGCATCATCACCTGCCGTTTTTCTAACAACAAAACCAAACAGCATATTCATCATGATGTTATTGCCAACAATCAAGAAACGTTTTTTACCCTGAGACTCTTTGCTAACTCTGTAAAGCGTCCCCGACTCATTAAATGCGAAAAGCAAAAGATCAACCGGTACATTGTCCGGTTTTTTAATCAAAGGCACATCCCCGAAAGCGATGGCATACCCTTCCGCCTCTATCTGGGTATAAGCAGGGTAAAGTTTTGTCACTTTACTTAAATACATAGGAATCCCTGCCAAAGATGCGTTGCAGATGACCTCATCCCCCGCCTTTAGCCCTTTTGTATTTGTATACTCCGACCCGATTTTTTCGACAATTCCATAAAAAAGCCCCCCCGTATCCGTTATTGGATTGTGAAGCTTCCCTCTTCTTATAACAATGTCCATTATTTTTTGTCTGATTTTTTCTTCATCATTCCCCGCTTCCAAACAAATTTGCTTAAAGCTTGTAGGTTCTAAATGGATTCTTTTAATTGCCACTCTAATTTCATTTGGGCTTATTTCTCTAGAGTTGTCTACTCGCCAGGCAGAAGTAGGTAATACAGACTTTGGTTCTAGTACTCTATCTGTACCGTATTTTTTAAACATTTCAGGTTCTCCTTCTTTTGACTTGAAACGAAAACGGTTCGCCACTGTTACATTTTCATAATAAACCATTGGCATAAGAATTGCAATAAATATCTGTATGGGTATATAATGTATATAGTAAAGCCTAAAATTAAACTCACAAAGGAGATTAAAGCAATGGAAAAAATTACATCAACAATTCGTTTAAGAATGTCACACAAAGATGCGCATTACGGCGGCAGCCTAATAGACGGCGCTCACATGGTTCATCTTTTTGG
>JAENWH010000037.1 GCA_016650135.1 Peptostreptococcaceae bacterium | reverse complement strand
GCAAGAAGAGAAGCTGAAAAATTAATTACCCTAGCTAAGCGTGGCGATCTTCATGCTAGAAGACAGGTTCTTGCTTACGTTTATGATGAGGATGTAGTTACAAAGCTTTTTGATGAAATAGGACCAAAGTACGCTGAAAGAAATGGCGGATATACCAGAATACTAAAACTAGGGCCAAGACACGGCGACTGCGCCGAGGTTGTATTTTTAGAACTTGTATAAATGAATGACGAGGCTCGCAGCGATGCGGGTCTTTTTTCTAATGAGATTTATGGAGGGGAAATGATGAAACTTTGTGTTCCAATCACAGGCTCAAATATGAATGAGATTAAAGAACAGTTGGATGGACTGGCTTTACTTGATTTTGACATTTTAGAGTGGAGAGCAGATTATTACTTTTCTATGCAAGCCCTTGAATTGATAAAAAAAGCTTTGCCAGACAAGGAATTAATGTTTACCTTCAGGACAAAAGCAGAAGGTGGAGAAACACAGCCAGAGGATGATTCTTTATTACATGTTTATTCATTGGTTGCACTTAGTGGGATGGTTCATATTATTGACCTGGAATTAGAAGGAATTTGTAAAACAAATCCGGATATAATTAAAAGATTAAAACTATCAGGGGTAAAACTGATGATTTCAAATCATGATTTTGAAAAAACACCCTCCAAAAGAGAGATTATAAATAGGTTTAAAAAAATGGAAGCATTGGGTGCAGATATAGCAAAGATTGCGGTCATGCCAGAAAATGAAAATGACGTTGAAATTTTAATCTCGGCGGCGAAAACGGCGAATAGATTGCTTCAAATCCCAATCGTTGCAATTTCAATGGGAGAACTTGGGAAGAAGACCAGGGTTGAGGGAGAAGAATTTGGATCAATCATTACTTTTGGTTCACTGGATAAGGAATCAGCACCGGGTCAAATACCGGTGAAAGAATTAAAGGAAATGCTGAAAGCCCGGGCTTGTTTGAATAATTGAATTAAGGTATAATGGGGTTTATGGATAATATAATTAAAATCGATAACTTAATATTTGAATATAAGAGAGATGAAGACCAGGAAGTGATCAGAGCGGTCGATCAGGTAAGTCTGAATATTGAAAGAGGCAGCTTTGTTTCTATTATTGGGAGAAACGGATCGGGAAAATCCACATTGGCTAAAAATATCAATGCGTTGTTGCTTCCAACATCCGGGGAAGTAAATGTAGATGGTTTTAATACAAAAGATGAGTCTGCTCTCTGGAAAATAAGACAAACAGCTGGAATGGTATTCCAAAATCCTGATAATCAGCTGGTTTCTTCTATTGTCGAGGATGATGTGGCCTTTGGACCGGAAAATTTAGCAGTGGAGCCAAAGGAAATAAGAATAAGAGTAGATGAGTCTCTAAAAGCTGTTGGAATGTATGAGGAAAGAATGAAAGCACCTCATTTATTATCCGGCGGACAGAAACAGAGAATCGCTATTGCTGGTGTCATAGCAATGAAACCGAAGTGTATTATTTTGGACGAGCCTACTGCGATGCTGGACCCTAAGGGTAGAGAAGAAGTAATGACAATTATAAGAAAATTACATAAAGAAGGAATTACAATCCTGCTTATCACCCACTTTATGGATGAAGCTGCAAGGGCAGGCCGGGTAATTATTATGGACAAGGGACAAATTGTAATGGACGGTCAGCCAAAGCAGGTTTTTGCTAGAGCAGATGAAATAAGAAAACTGAGTCTTGATGTTCCCCTCCCCGTAGAGCTTGCGGAAAGACTAAGGAATGAGGGCTTTGATGTGCCGCCAGAAATTATTACAGCAGAGGAAATGGTAGATTTTATATGTCAATACAAGTAAAAGACTTAACACACATATACAGCGAAGGGTTGCCTTATGAGTCAGTTGCGCTTAAAGATGTCAGCTTTTCAATCGAAGATGGAGAATTCGTAGGGGTTATCGGTCACACAGGGTCCGGTAAATCAACAATGGTTCAACATTTAAATGGATTGCTGAAGCCCCATTCAGGGAGCATTATCATTGGTGATGTGGATATTTCCAAAGGTAATGTTTTGATGAGAGATATCAGGCGCAAGATAGGCCTTGTTTTTCAATATCCGGAATATCAGCTTTTTGAAGAAACAGTTCACAAGGATGTGGCATTTGGCCCAACTAATCTTGGACTGGCAAAAGAAGAGGTTGATCAAAGAGTCATTGAAGCAATTAACCTTGTGGGTCTGGATTATGCTGAAATTGGAGAACGCTCTCCTTTTGAACTATCTGGAGGGCAAAAAAGAAGAGTCGCCATCGCCGGGGTCATAGCTATGAAGCCTGAGGTGCTGATTCTTGACGAACCTACAGCTGGCCTTGACCCGAAGGCACACAAGGATGTGCTGGAGATGATTAAAAAAATACATGAAACACAAAATAATATCACCATACTGGTATCACACAATATGAACGACATCGCAAAAATGGTTGATAAGGTACTGGTGATGGAAGCTGGAATGATTGCAATGGTAGGAACACCTAGGCAGGTATTCTCGCAGGCCCTTATATTAAAAAAGATGGGACTGGCATTGCCACAGGCCTCTGAATTAATGAACAAACTCAGAAACAGAGGGTTTGATATTAAAGAAGGTATACTAACCAATGATGAAGCATTTGCAGAATTGGTCAGGATATTGAAATAGGATATTAAAGGATAAAAATGATAAGAGATATTACACTAGGACAATACTATCCAGGGGATTCATGGATACATAAACTGGACCCACGAACAAAAATTATAAGTACATTTGTTTATTTAATCGCCTTATTTCTGGTCACGGATTTTTGGGGATTTTTAATAGCTGTGGCGGGCATATCTGTGGTAATTGCTATCTCCAGAGTTCCCTTGAGTTTTATATTAAAAGGGCTTAAACCGGTGTTTATCATTATATTATTCACTTTTGTCATAAATATGTTTATGACAAAAGGTGAAGTGCTGATTAGCTGGAAATTTCTGGAAATCACAAGAGAAGGATTGTATAATGCCTTTTTTATGGGTATCAGACTGGTATTATTAATCATAGGTTCCTCGATTTTAACACTGGCAACAAAGCCGATTAAACTAACTGACGGCATAGAAAGTTTACTTGGGCCGCTTAAAAAAATAGGTGTGCCTGCACACGAACTTGCTATGATGATGACAATTGCGCTTAGATTCATTCCAACATTACTGGAAGAAACGGATAAAATAATGAAGGCGCAAATGGCAAGAGGCGCAGACTTTGAAAGCGGTAATATTTTTAAAAGGGCTAAAAGTCTCATACCCCTTCTTATTCCCCTTTTTATCAGTGCTTTTAGAATTGCGCAGGATCTAGCAATGGCTATGGAAGCCCGGTGCTACAGCGGCGGTGAGAACCGGACGAGGATGACAGCAATGGCATATGGGAAGAGAGATATCCTTGCAACCTTCGGTTTGATAGCATTTGTTGCAGCCATATTATTAGAGAGGATTTTAATTTGAAGACTAAGTTTTTAATACAGGCAGGAATAATAGCAGCAACCTATGCAGCATTGACAATTGTTTTGGCGCCTTTCAGCTATGGACCTATGCAGATCAGAGTCTCTGAGGCATTGACAATATTACCTTACTTTACACCTGCAGCCGTACCAGGGCTATTCATCGGATGCCTGGTTTCAAATTATATAAGCCCTTATGGGGTTATCGATATGATTTGCGGGAGTGGCGCCACGTTGATTGCCGCTGCAGGTTCCTATATGCTTCGCAGCAAGCCTGTTTTAGTTCCTTTGCCTCCAGTGCTGGCAAATGCCGTTATCATTGGCTTAATGCTGTATTACGCTTACGGTGTGCCAATGAATTTATTTTTGATTATGGCGTGGATTGGTCTGGGAGAGTTGATTGCATGTTATGCTATCGGGTATCCGTTGCTTAGATATTTGAAAAAATACAAGAGAATATTCGAATGAGGCAGCGTAAAGTAAAAAACGTGGAGGAAAGATTAGCAGAGTACGCTGATTATTTAATTGTGAACTCTTTTTTGATGAAGGGGAAATGGAAAGAGGCTTTTGGAAATGACGATAAAATCTTTTTAGAACTTGGTTGCGGAAAAGGACAGTTTATTATCGCAAAGGCAAAGGCAAATAAAGAATTGAATTATATTGGCGCCGAGGGACAGCAGACAATCATACTAAGAGCTTTGGAAAAGGCATCAAAGGAACAAACATTAAATATCAGGTTTATGACTGGCTTTATAAAGGATGTTACTGATATATTTGAAGAAGATGAACTTTCTGGCGTTTTTCTGAATTTCAGTGATCCATGGCCGAAAGACAGACACTCAAAGAGAAGACTTACTCATAAAAATTTCCTGGAAGGTTTTAAAAAGGTCTCAAAGGCAGGTTCAATACTGGAAATTAAAACCGATAATGAAGAATTGTTCGAATTTACCTTGGAGCAAATAGAAATGATGGGATTTGAAATAATAGAGTTGACAAGAAACCTCCACTTTTCTGAATGCACCAGTAAAAATATAACCACAGAATATGAAGATAAATTTAAGGATTCTGGCAAAAAAATTCAGTTTGTAAAAGTGATATTGAAGTAATTATAAAATAGTATTATAATAAAAAAAAGATAAAGGAGTATCATAAAATGACAGAATATATAATGGCGAAGCAAAACGGGAGAAATATTCCTCTGGAAGACAAAATATTCGGCCTCAGCAGACTCGCGAAGGAAATGATTGCACAAAAGGGAAAAGATTCGGTAATTAACGCGGTTATAGGTTCTCTTCTTGATGATGAGGGGAATCTGGTAGTACTTTCATCGGTTGTTGACGTGCTGCAGAATCTGACACCCGTTGATTATGCGGATTATGCACCGATTGGAGGCATCCCTGAGTTCAAGGAAGCCATTAAAAAAGCGGCCTTTGGCAGTTACAATCCAAAATGCTTTACTGAGGCAGTGGCAACGCCTGGTGGAACTGGAGGCATTCGAAATACTATTGCTAATTATTCTAACTATGGGGATATGGTTCTTACTTCAGACTGGTACTGGGCACCATACAATACGATTGCATCAGAAACAGGCCGAAAGTTAACAACCTACACATTGTTTGATCATTCGGGTAATTTTAATATCAATTCTTTCAGAGAAAAAGTTGAGGAGCTGATGGAAACACAGGATAGCCTTGTCATTCTGTTAAATACACCGGCACATAACCCGACTGGTTATTCTTTGACCATAGAGGATTGGGAATTGCTTCTGGAGGTGTTAAAGAATGCTGCAGTACCAGGGAAAAGCATTACACTTTTTGTTGATGTGGCATATATTGATTTTGCAGGAGATGGGGAAGAATATAGAAGATTTATGCCACTGCTTGACGGGCTGCAGGAAAATATATTGCCTGTCATAGGATACAGTGCGTCAAAAACATTCACTTTATATGGGATGAGATGTGGTGCGATGATTTGTATGACACCTAACGCTGAAATTGCAGAGGAATTTAAGAGAGTTGCTGAATATTCATCGAGAGGATCCTGGTCAAACTGCACAAGAGCGTCTCAGGTTGTCATATCTAAAATATATGCCAGTGAGAAACTGCTGGATAAGGTGAATCAAGAGCGAAAAGCATTTTGTGACATGCTGGTCAGACGTGGCAAGGCTTTTGAAAAGGCTGCCTATGAGGTTGGTCTTGAAATTGTTCCTTTTGATGCCGGTTTTTTTGCTTCAGTACTTTGCGAAAATTCGGAGGAGGTATGTAAAAAACTTCAGGAAGAAGGAATTTTTCTTGTACCGCTGGACAAGGGGCTAAGAATCTCCGTTGCTTCAATCAAAGAAGATGACTGTAGAATGCTGCCGGCTAAAATAATAGGTGCGATAAAATAATTAATATTAAAAATGGCAAACCAGTCATAAGCGGCCTAAACATGGTTTGTGGTTCAATCAAACGATGTTTAGGCCGCTTATGACTGGTTTGAAGGAGTATTATGAATATACGACATATTGCAGAAAAAGCTGGAGTGTCTGTAGCCACAGTATCCCGGGTGCTGAACCATCCAGACCATGTGGCACCTGCGACAAAAGCAAAAATAGAAAGTATTATTGCAGAGGCAGAGTACATACCAAACTGGTTTGCCAGAGGTTTGAATTTTAACAAAACTGCAACGATAGGTTTAGTAATACCTAACATTCTAAACCCGGAAAATATGGAAATCATTAAGGGGGCAGAAGACGTAGCACACCAGAAGGATTATACTTCGTTATTGTGCAATTTTGAAAATGATGTAAATAAGGAAAAGAAATATATAGACAATTTAATCAAAAGAAGAGTGGACGGCATATTGCTGCTTTCATCATTACTTTCAGAGAAGGATATTACGGCAATTTTAGACCAGGGGATACCGGTAGTTCATGTGGGTGAGGTTTTATGGAACAAAAGTGTTACAAGTGTCAGCATTGATTCTAAAGATGCAGCTTACAATGCGACAAAACACCTTCTCGAAACCGGAGCGACTCAGATTGGCATATTATATGGAACAACACCTGCAGAAGAAAACAGCAGAAAGATTAAGGGCTATGAAAAAGCGCTAAAGGAAGAAAAAATCAGGTTAAAAGAGGAATACGAAATTCAGGTTGAGAACACTATTGAGGGCGGATATCTGGGAGCCAGAAAATTCATGAGTCTTCCAACCCCGCCAAAAGCAATTTTTGCAACCAGTGACTTGCTAGCTTTTGGGGTCATGGATGCAATGAAGGATAATAACATATCCATACCAAAACAGGTTGCTTTGGTAGGCTTTGGGAATATAAGAATGTCAAATCTGGTGGAACCAAAACTTACAACTGTAGAAAAACCTCTTCACAAAATGGGGGTCGTTGGAGCAAGACTGCTTTTTGATTTAATTGAAAACAAAAGTGAATTGCCGGAAGATGTAAAGAATATTCAGCTTCAGTCAAAACTTAAAATCCGTAAATCTTGTGGACATAAAGAAAGAATAGGAGAAATGTTTTAATGAATACAATTTTTCTGGGCTTAAAACTTAAAAACCCTATTATTGTTTCTGCAGGCCCATGGAGCAGAGATGGAGAATCCATTAAAAAAGCAATTGAAGCAGGAGCAGGTGCAGTAATCACGGAGTCAATCGTCAGTGATGCGATTATCGATGTGAGGCCAAGAATTGCCTACAACGGAACGGGGGCTCAAAACATTAGGCTTTATAGCGACATCCAAATTGAAGGTTGGGAAAGAGAAATGAAAATCGCCAAGAGCGATGGTGGAATTGTGATTGCCAGCGTTTCGGGGCATAAGCCTTCCGAGCTGGCTTACCTCGCCGCCAAAATGGAACTTTTTGGAGCAGATGCGATTGAAATCAATGTGTCAAACCCAATGGGAGAATCTCTTGAAATATTAGCATCTAATGCCGATCAGATGTTTCTGATCATAAAAGAAGTTGTGAATCACGTGAATATTCCGGTGATGGTTAAATTGTCACAGACTGCAAGCAACATCGCTCGTGTGGCGAAAGCTGCAAAAAAAGCGGGAGCTTCAGGAGTCAGTGCAATTAATTCTGTCAGATGTATTTTAAGCGTTGATATTGAGACTGGGGAACTGATGCTCCCGACGTACGGTGGATACTCAGGAACCCCTATCAGGCCTTTGGGGCTTGCTGCCGTTGCGACCATTTCTCAGACAGTCGACATACCCATTTGTGGAATAGGCGGAATTGACAATTATAAAAATGCCATTGAATATATCATGCTTGGTGCATCTGCTGTTCAAATCGGAACGACGGTGATGATTAACGGGTTTGAAAGAATCACGGAAATTGTTCATGATTTTGATACATGGACACGAGAAAAAAAGATAAAATCAATCAATGAAATAAAAGGCAAAGCCTTGTTGAATTTAAAATCATTTGATGAGATGAAGGTGGAACCGGTTGTTTCCTATTCAAATAAAGAAACATGTGTTGAAGGTTGTAATGCATGCATAAAGGGGTGTATGTATCAGGCAATCTCCCCAGGCAACGGAGACGTCATAATAGATAAATCTCTTTGCACGGGTTGTGGCGTCTGTCTTTTTGTTTGCCCGATTAAAAAATTAAGTTTGAAATGGTAACGGGGAATTTAACGAAATTTTTATTCTAATAATTCTTGCAATTTTCAAAATATGTGATAAAATAGCAGTAATATGTAACCAGTTACACTCTTCTTTGAAATTGTCAACTGGAATGAGCATGTATATATTATATATATTTTTTTGTTAAAAACAAGAAGGAGGGAAATGAATTGAGTAAAGTAGTAGAAGCAAAATTCAATTCGGAAGCAGTAGCTGGTTTCAATCACAGAACAGCTATGGAAGAAGCTTCAAGATGTTTACTATGCATTGATGCACCTTGTAGCAAGGGATGTCCTGCTGGCACAGATCCTGGGAAATTTATAAGATCAATCAGATTTAGAAATCCAAAGGGTGCAGCTGAAACAATTAGAGAAAACAACATTTTAGGAGGGACTTGCGCAAGAATTTGCCCTTATGACACATTATGTGAAGAGGCCTGCAGCAGATGTGGTATCGATAGACCTATTGAAATAGGAAAACTTCAAAGATATGCCATCGAACAGGAACAGACTTTTAATATGAAGACTTTAACAGCACCTGTAGCTAAAAAAACTGAAAAAGTGGCATGTGTCGGATCAGGGCCTTCATCACTGGCCTGTGCAGCTAAACTTGCAAGAGAAGGTTATCAGGTAACCATCTTTGAAAGAGAAGCGGAAGCTGGCGGCATTTTAACTTATGGAATTGCTCCAACAAGACTTCCAAAAGCTGTTGTAGTTCATGACATCGCTCAAGTTGAAGCACTTGGCGTAAAATTCGAATTTGGTAAAGAAGTAAAAGCAGCAGACCTGAATGATTTTGATGCCATATTTGTTGGTGTTGGGCTTTGGGGAACAAAAATTCCAACTATTAAGGGAACTGAACTTAAAGGTGTTTATGCAGCAGTTGATTTTTTAAAGCAGGCAAGAACAAAACCGGGAGAATTTAAACCTGGAGAAAATATCATAGTTATTGGCGGCGGAAATGTTGCAGTTGACTGTGCAGTAACGGCCAAGCTTACTGGTGCAAAAAATGTCAGACTGGTTTATAGAAGAACAATTGAAGAAGCACCGGCAAACATGACAGAATTCGAATATGTATTATCTCTTGGAGTAGGCATCACAACTGAGATGGCTCCTGCAGAAATAACAGGTACAGACAAAGTGGAGTTTGCAATGTTTGATGGAAGAGATGGCGTTTCCGGAGCTAAGTTTAAGGCAGATGCAGTAGTATTTGCAATTGGACAAGGCGCTGAAAAGGTTGATCAATTCACAGATGCAGCAACAGATGAAAAAGGCAGCATTAAAGTTAATGATAAATATATTACAAACAATGCTAAAGTATTTGCTGCCGGAGATATTGTTAATGGTGGTAAAACAGTAGTAGAAGCAGTTGCAGAAGGTAAAGAGGCAGCAGCTTCAATAATTACTTACCTTGAAAAGAAAGGAGTTAAGTAATATGGCAGTTAAAAAAGAACTATCGATCGATTACTTAGGAGTTAAGTGCGAAAACCCATTCTTCCTTTCATCTTCACCAGTAGGAAGCAATTATGAAATGGTTGCAAAGTCATTTGAAGAAGGTTGGGGGGGAGTATTCTATAAAACTATAGGGATATTTGTAGCGGATGAATGTTCACCAAGATTTGACCAGACAAACAAAGAAGGCTTACCTTGGCTTGGTTTTAAGAACATGGAACAGATTTCCGACAAACCAACACAGTTAAACTTTGAAAATATGTTCAAACTAAAGAGAGACTATCCAGATAAAGTTATGGTTGCATCCATTATGGGCAGCTGTGATGAGGAGTGGAGACAACTTGCCAAGATGGCGGAACAGGCTGGGGCAGACCTGATTGAAGGTAACTTCTCATGT
Source organism: Peptostreptococcaceae bacterium (assembly GCA_016650135.1). The sequence goes on along the minus strand of JAENWH010000037.1, from coordinate 845 downwards.
CCGCAGATGACAAGTCATACAATGGGATCAGACGTTGGAACAAACGTGGATTTAGTAAAGGGCTACAGCAAAGCTGTTGTTGAAACAACGAAAATACCTTTTATTGCAAAAATGACACCAAATCTTACCAGTATGGAAATACCTGCAAGAGCAGCTTTAGCAGGTGGTGCTGCTGGCGTATCCTGTATTAACACGATTAAAGCAATCACAAATATTGATTTTGAAAATATGACAGGAATGCCGGTAGTAAATGGTAAATCCTCAATTTCAGGATATTCAGGCGCTGCGGTAAAACCAATTGCTCTTCGATTTGTTGCACAACTGATGCAGGATGAAATTGTAGGCAAAACACACCTTTCGGGAATTGGCGGAATTGAAAACTGGAGAGACTGCGTTGAATATTTATTATTAGGATGCAGAAACCTTCAAGTTACAACAGCTATTATGCAGTACGGCTATAGAATCGTAGAAGATATGGCCAATGGTGTGATGCACTTTATGGATGAAAGAGGATATAATTCTCTGGACGATTTCATAGGGCTTGCACTTCCAAATCTTGTACCAGCCGAGGACTTAAACAGAGATTTTAAAATATTACCTGCATTTGATGAAGACAAATGTATTGGTTGCGGAAGATGCTACTTATCATGTTATGATGCAGCACATCAAGCAATTGACTGGGATGAAAATACCAGAAAACCAAAGATTAATGACAACTGCGTTGGCTGTCATCTTTGCCTGAATGTATGCCCGGTTCAAGGATGTATCACACCAGGAGAAATCCAATGGAAAGAAGGAAGAAAGCAGATAGATATCGCAATGAAGAAGAATTACGAATAATCTAT
>JAENWH010000149.1 GCA_016650135.1 Peptostreptococcaceae bacterium | reverse complement strand
CTTTTGTAATGGTTATTCCTTCATACAGGGTTCCTTCAATGAAAAGTGTTGGCCTTCGAATGTGGGAGAATGTAAAGGGATTTATTAAAAAAGCTTTTACCGTAATTTTATTGGCAACGATTGTTATTTGGTTTCTTCAAAACTTCGATTTTGGTTTAAATATGGTATCAAATAGCGAAAACAGCATTCTGGCACTTATAGGGAAGGCCGCTGCCCCGTTATTTGCCCCATTAGGCTTTGGAGACTGGCGTGCTGCAACCGCACTCATTACCGGCTTAACAGCCAAAGAAGCCGTGGTAAGCACGATGGCGGTATTAACCGGCGCTTCAGGCGCTGCTTCCCTTGAATTAATGCTTGGTAAAATTTTTACGCCAATTTCCGCTTTTGCCTTCATGGTCTTTTGTCTTCTTTATATGCCTTGTGTCGCAACACTTGCCGCAATCAAAAGAGAACTCGGAGGGCTGAAATACGCGCTGGTAATAATGTTTTTCCAGACTACAGTTGCCTGGATTGTCGCCTTCATCCTCTACCAGAGCCTGAATTTTTTCTTTGGCTAAAATAAACCTTGCTCAATCACAACCATCAGTTCAACTTGAAACCAAGTCTGTAACCCCATTAATATTTCAATGTTTCCGAGCACATTAAAAAAAGTTATCCACAGGGAACCTGTGGATAACTTAAATTTTACGTGAGTGATTGCAATGGTTTCAAGAAGCCCAAGCCCAATGTCGGATGCTTATAATGGGCTTATTTCCTTCTTGCGCCACCTTCGGAAACATTCATTCTGGTGATTGATTTCGCCAAAGCTATTTTTGCAAGTTGTACCTCGTTGCCTTCCTCTTTTGTATGAGGCAAAGCAAGCCAATGCTCAGCACTTTCTTTTTCACTCAGTGCTTTCTGTTTGTCGATATCTTCAGACCATTCAGCAGCATCTGTATAAATGATGATATAGTCTTTTACATCAACATAACCCCTTGAAATGGCTGCAATTTTAAAATCTTTCGAGCCAGCTTCCTTAATCCAAAGCTCTCCAACATCCAGAAGTTTGCATGCCCAGGCATGATCCGCCATAAACCCCTCATCACCTGATAATGTTCTGCAGATGACAAGTTCTATTTCCCCTTTATAAAAAAGCTTTGAAGGAGTTATTATCTCTAATAATACGCTTTTAGACATTACAGCTACTATGCCTTTCTACAACTTCATCAATACCGCCGGCAAAAAGGAACAGCGCCTCTGGTATCTCGTCATGTTTTCCATCTAATATTTCTCTAAAGCCTCTGATTGTTTCCTTTAGCGGCAAATATTTGCCTGGCGTACCAGTAAACTGTTCTGCAACACTAAATGGCTGAGATAAAAATCGTTGAATTTTTCTTGCTCTCGAAACAACCAGTTTATCTGAGTCAGAAAGTTCATCCATGCCGAGTATTGCAATAATATCCTGTAAATCTTTATACCTTTGCAGTACTTCCTGAACATCCCTTGCTGTATCGTAATGTTCATCACCGATAATGAGTGGATCCATTATTCTTGAAGTTGATTCAAGTGGATCTACTGCCGGATAAATCCCAAGCTCGGTAATTGCACGAGAAAGAACTGTAGTTGCATCAAGATGGGCAAATGTGGTTGCCGGTGCGGGGTCAGTCAAGTCATCAGCCGGTACATAAATGGCCTGAACAGATGTGATTGAACCCTTTTTTGTTGATGTAATTCTTTCCTGCAATGCACCCATTTCAGTAGCAAGGGTAGGCTGATATCCGACAGCTGAAGGAACACGTCCCAAGAGCGCCGATACTTCCGAACCAGCCTGAGTAAATCTAAATATATTGTCAATGAACAAGAGTACATCTTGTCCTTCTTCATCTCTAAAATACTCTGCCATAGTCAGTGCTGTTAAACCCACTCTCATTCTGGCTCCCGGCGGTTCGTTCATCTGACCAAATACCATTGCAGTTTTTTCAATTACGCCTGATTCTATCATCTCGTAATAAAGATCATTTCCTTCTCTAGTACGTTCTCCAACGCCTGCAAATACTGATATCCCGCCATGTTCTTTTGCTATATTATTGATTAATTCCTGAATAAGAACCGTTTTACCTACACCGGCTCCACCGAACAAACCTACTTTGCCTCCTCTTGTATAAGGAGCAATCAGGTCAACAACCTTGATTCCTGTTTCAAAAATCTCCGTTGTTGTATTTTGTTCATCAAAGGCCGGGGCAGCTCTGTGAATAGGTCGCCTTAACTCAGTTTCTACCGGTCCCTTCTCGTCAATCGTATCTCCAATAACATTAAAAAGCCTACCCAGAACTTCCTTGCCGACAGGGACATTGATAGGTCCATCCGTGTCCACCGCCTCCATCCCTCTTGTCAGTCCGTCTGTTGACGATAATGCTACGCATCTGACCACGTCATCCCCAACATGTTGAGCTACTTCTGCTACAATTTCTCTTTCGCCACTTTTAATTATTATAGCATTCAACAACTCTGGTAAATGGTCTTGCTCGAATTTTATATCCAGCACAGGACCAATGATCTGATGTATTATTCCTTTACCCAAAAGTCTCTCACCTCCTATTTCTGTGCCTCTGAACCAGCGACAATTTCACAGATTTCTCGTGTAATACTGGCTTGTCTTGCTCTATTATAGAATAAGGATAAATCCGAAAGCATATCTCTCGCATTATCAGTTGCGCTCTCCATTGCGATACGTCTCGCCGCATGTTCGCAGGTTGCAGATTCTACAATTGCTCCATATATCATAATCTCTACGTACTTTGGAACAAGGTAATTAAATACCTCTTCCACCGAAGGCTCATAATCAACCATTTTCTCAACTTTCATAACCTCTGGGTCATGTTCGATGTTGAACGGCAGCAATGTAACCGACTTTACCTGTTGTTCCATAGTGCTTACAAAAGAAGTATAAATCATCACCACTTCATCTATTTCACCACTATCATACATTGCAATAATAGGTTTGCTTATTTCTCTGGTTTCCATGAAAGATATACTTTCCGGAGGTGCTGAATATTCACCGTGAATATTATAGGACCTTTTCCTGAAATAGTCTCTCCCTTTTGTTCCAACAGCGACAATTACCGATTTTTCAGTATCGTTTGACATTGCTTTTCCAGCCACTTTAATGATATTTGAATTGAATCCGCCGCAAAGACCTCTACAGCTTGTTATTATTATATAACAGGTTTTATTAATATCTCTGCTGCCAGAAAGATATTTTCGCGGTATGTCCGTTGTATTATTGAATATTTCCTCTATGGATTCTGTGATATAGTGAAAATACTCTCTTGTTTTCTCAAAGGTGCTTTTGGCTTTTCTTAATTTAGCCGTAGATACAAGTTTCATCGCGTTAGTAATATGTTCAGTACTGTTTACACTTTTAATTCTTCTCTTAATATCTCTCAAATTACCAGATGCCATATATTCACCCCTTTCTACTTATTTGTATATAACATTACTAAAAAGGTTTGCAGAAAGGAGTGTTTGAATTTAAAAATTCCTTTATGTTATCTGTATTTTTATATTCAGTAATTGCTTTTTTCAAAAGCACTTCTATGTCTTCTTTCATTTCACCGGTTTCTTTAATCGCCTTTTTTATCATAGGATAGTGAGTATCAAGGAATGGATGCAAATACTTTTCAAATTCCTTTATTTTTTCAACTTCCACATCTACTAACATTTGATTGATTGCTGCATAGATAATCATTACCTGGTCAGCAACATCTAAAGGTGAATATTGTCTCTGTTTCAATATTTCCATTAAAACTTTACCATGATCCAGTCTGTCTCTCGTATCTTTGTCAATGTCTGATCCAAATTGAGAGAAACTGGCAAGTTCTCTATATTGAGCCAGCTCAAGCTTTACTTTACTGGAAACCTTTTTCATAGCCTTGATTTGGGCGGTACCCCCTACACGAGATACTGAAATACCAGCGTTTACTGCCGGTCTCTGCCCTGTAAAGAATAACTCAGACTCAAGGAATATTTGTCCGTCTGTAATTGATATTACATTTGTCGGAATATAAGCTGAAACATCTCCTGCCTGCGTTTCAATAATTGGCAATGCAGTGATGGATCCACCACCCAAATCATCTGAAAGCCTGGCCGCTCTTTCAAGCAGTCTGCTGTGAAGATAAAATACATCTCCAGGATAAGCTTCTCTGCCTGGTGGTCTTCTCAGAAGCAATGACATGGCACGGTAAGCAACTGCATGCTTTGATAAGTCGTCATAAATAATCAGTACGTCCTTACCTTCATACATGAAGTGTTCGGCCATCGCGCAGCCGGCATATGGTGCAATATATTGCAATGGTGCAACATCACTTGCCGTTGCTGCTACAATAATTGTATATTTCATAGCGTCCTTGCCTTCAAGTGTCTGGACAAGCTGTGCTATTGTTGACTTTTTTTGTCCGATGGCAACATATATGCAAATAACATCTTCCTGATTCTGATTTATGATCGTATCAATTGCTATTGCAGTTTTACCTGTCTGCCTATCGCCTATAATTAATTCTCTCTGTCCTTTTCCAATAGGAATCATTGAATCAATGGCCTTTATTCCTGTCTGTAACGGTTTATTTACCGACTTCCTTTGTAATACTCCAGGGGCCGGGAATTCTACCGGTCTCATTACTGTTGCTTTTGTAGGGCCTTTTCCATCTATAGGCTGTCCCAGGGCATTTACAACTCTCCCTATCAATTCCCTTCCTACCGGCACTTCAACTACACTTCCAGTCGGTTTTACTATATCGCCTTCTTTGATCTCCGTATCTGAGCCTAATATTACTACGCCTACATTATCTTCTTCAAGATTTAGAGCCATTCCAAAAACTTCTCCAGGGAATTCAAGAAGTTCTCCAGCCATACAGTTTTCAAGGCCGTACACTCTTGCTATTCCGTCTCCAACCTGTAAAACTGTTCCGAAATCCGATATTTCTATTTCATTCTTGTAGTTTTTGATTTGTTCCTTAATAATCGCACTTATTTCTTCTGGTCTAAGGTTCATCCTTTTGCCTCCTTTCTACCATTTTTATTTTAATGCTTCTTTTATATCCGCAATTCGCTTCTTAAATGAAGCGTCAATCACTTTACCGTCAATTAATATTTTTATGCCTCCTAAAAGACTTTTATCAACCTGGTTTTCCAGTTTTACCTTTGTTCTAAGAAGTTTGCCAGTTTGTTCCTGGAATTTTTCCAGTTGTTCATTTGTAATCATTTCAGTAGAATAGATTATTCCCACAGAAGTACCTTCCGTTTCTCTGGAAAGTTGCTGCATGGTTTTAACAATCTTATTAAAATGTCTCGTTCTTCCCTTATCAATAAGCACACAAAGAAAATTCATAAGTTCTTCACCTATTTGTTCATTAAAAATTTTACCTAAAACATCTTTTTTTTCTTTCGCAGAAATAATCGGTGAATCAATAAACTTTCGCAGACCTTCTTCACTTTTTATTATAACTGCCAATTCTTTCGCTTCAG
>JAENWH010000119.1 GCA_016650135.1 Peptostreptococcaceae bacterium | reverse complement strand
TTTAAAAGGAGGAAGAATGCAACAGGAAAAACAATACTGGGATGGTATTATAAAGAATTTAGATCCGGCGGAGTCTGGTTATGACGGCTGGCTGGATAAATATAATTTGGAGTTACTTGACTCGAGGAAATTCATTGTTGAACTTGGCTGCGGCTGGGGAGATGATACTGGATATTTGGCTGAGTTGCCTGCGCAGCTCGTCAGTTGTGATTTTTCTGGTGAGGCGATTGAGATGATACGTAAGCATTATCCTTTGGTGGATACATGCCAGTTTGATATGACTGAGGGGTTCCCTTTTGAGGCTGGAGCGGCGGATGTTGTTATTGCGGACTTATGCCTGCATTATTTTGACGATGAGGAAATGGCGCATATCATGGGGGAGATCTGCCGGGTGTTAGTGCCGGGCGGACGATTGATCTGCCGGGTTAATTCGGATAAGGATATTAACCATGGCGCCGGGCAGGGAGAGGAAATCCAGAAGGGACTGTTTTTGAAGGACGGCGTTAAAAAACGGTTTTTTGATGAGGAACTGATAAGGGATTGTTTCGAGGGAATGGAGATTGGGATAGGGATTGGGAAAGGAATGGAGATTGGGAAAGGAATGGAGATTGGGGAACTTCGGGAGTATGTGTCAAAGAAGTATCCTAAGGAGAAGGTTGTTTGGGAGTTTGAATGTGGGAAGAGCTAAACAATACGAATTCTAAACCCGTCGAATTCGACGGGTTTAGAAAAGAAGCTGGTAAAAATCCATTTATAATACCGCCTCAAAATTGATTTTGTAACGGAATTATAGAATAAATATAAATTTGAAGGAGTATAGATAAAGGGAGGAATGGACTTGGATATAAACAAAATGAAAGATTTATCGTATGATGATTTACGTGCCTTATACAGGAACTTTCTACATAGCCAGGATATTGCAATAACAACAATTAATACTGCGTATGTTGACACTTTCTATCTTTGGAGAAAAGGTAGCAAAGACTTATTCTGGAATGAAGTAACTGCTACTGGTTTTGAAAAGGAGGCAAAGCATGCATTAATAACGGCTCTTTCTGAGAACTCGACTGGTAACGTTAAATCACTTGTTAGTGGTTACTTGTCTCATCTAAGAAGGTTTCGTTTATTCTTGGCCTCTGATGGAACTGCTGAGCCATCTGAGCCTAAGCTAGAAAAGACTGCGAAACCAATTAACACTCGTAAGAAGAAAATTGACGTTGATATTCCTAGCCCGTCAATTGAGCAAGTTGAGTTTTATCTTGAAAAGTGGGATGGCCTTGAGAACTACCACATGCAGGAAGATGCACTTAATAAACTATTCTTTGAGCTATCCCCGAAGAATGAAGATATTACGGATATTCTTATAAAGGCATCAACGCTTAACAACTTTTATAGTACTAACATTTTCTCAATCTATCCGGTAGCTAAGCACATCTTTACACTGAATATTGATTCGAGACTTAAAGTAGGTGATGTTTCTTTGGTTGGAGATATTCAGCATTTAACTATAGGGGATACAAAGAAGAACTTTTACTCATTCGCATCAAAATACTGTAGTCATCACAATCCACTCGATTATCCGATTTATGATAGTTATGTTGATGAGGTGCTTCGATATTTTAGAAATCGTGATGGTTTTTCGGATTTTCAAGACGGCGATCTGAAGGATTATGGTCAATTCAAAGGTATACTTATTGATTTTCGTGCTTCCTATGACTTGGAGAAATATAATCTGAAACAAATCGACCAGTACGTTTGGCAGCTTGGGAAGGAATACTTTCCAAAGAATTACGGAAAGAAAAAGAAAGGAAACAAATAGTTATGAAGATTCATTATTTCCAGAGATACCATGCGAAAGAAAAAAATCACGGTGTCTGAGAGAGCTCCGAAAAAGCATCTATTTTTCAAAAACAGAGGCCTCAAACCCGCATTATTATTAGGTCGTTTTAGCTTAAAACAGACTTTTCCGGAGCTCTCCCAGACACCAAATGCAACGAGCAGAAACTATAAGCTCAATCACGTTCCGAACAGAAAGCCGTTAGGTGCATTTGCAACTGATCATAAATAAAGGAGGTGTTTTTTTGAAAATAGGTTCACCGAGTGAGATATATGAAATTATATTAAGTGAGATAAACAATCTCATTCACTCGCTAAAAACAGAAACAACAGACGATGAAATCAGAAAATCTCAAGAAGATGCCCAAAAACAATTAGCGGGTATTCATAGAGAACTAAACAGTGTAATTGAAAGCCTTCAGTTGAATGCTGAATGGGATGTTTTTAACATTGCTTTTTATGGTGAAACTAACGCTGGGAAATCTACGCTTATTGAAACATTGCGCATTTTGCTTAGAGAACCAACTAAAGAAAAAGAACGAGAAGAATTTAAAAAGATTAATGATTCAATACAGAATATTCAAAATCAGCTTAACCGATCGAAAAACTTGCTTGAACAAATGATTAAAGATTACCAGCTAAGAATAATCGAAATTGAAGAGAATATTAAATCCATCAATTTTGAACAAGAAGATAACGAAAATCAAAATGCCAAACTGAATGAAAATATACATGATATTGAAAATCAAATAAAGATCAAACGAAAATCATCTATTACTAATTTCTTTAGGGCTCTCTTGGGTATATTAAAAGAACAACAAGAACATCGGATGTATGTGGAAAAAATTTCAAACCATAAATCTAATATAATATTTTTGAATAATGAAAAATCAGAATTAGAAAAATTAAATGTACTTATACAAGAAGAGTGGGATACAAAGGCCAAGAGCACAAAAGTCTCTGAAGAAATATTGGAAAATGAAATAATACAAATCTCAGGAGGGCTGTTAGAATATTGCGATGGCGCAATAATTGGAGATGGACATTCTGATTGTACACGAAAAGTAACAACTTATCAGTTTGAATGCTATGGACAGAAATTTGCTTTACTTGACCTTCCGGGAATTGAAGGGAAGGAAGATCTTGTTTTAAATGAGATTAAAGACGCTGTACAAAAAGCACATGCAGTGTTTTACATAACCAGCAAACCTACACCACCGCAAACAGGAAATAAACACAGTGAAGGGACACTTGAAAAAATAAAAAAACACCTCGGGCAACAAACAGAGGTTTATTCAATTTTTAATAAACGAGTTAAAAATTATCAACAGTTACAACCTGGACTAATTAATGATGATGAAAAAGAAAGTCTAAAAGAGCTTGATACGATTATGCGCAATAGATTAGGTGATCAATATGAAAAGCATGTTGTTTTAAGTGCGTATCCTGCGTTTCTTTCAATTGCTAATTGTTCACAAAACAATTTTGAGAAATCACAGAAAAAGTTTTTTGAGAAATTTGACTCACCTGGGAATCTTTTGCAGGCAAGCCTAGTGGAAAATTTTAGCGATTGGATTACAATGGAATTGGTAAAAAATTGCAAAGCAAAAATAAAAAGATCTAACTATAAAAAAGCTAGCGTTGCATTAACTCAAACAAGCAATGAATTGAATGAAATTCATAAAGGTTTATATAATCTTGAGAAAAAAATAATCAAAACTAAAAAAGCAACGGATAATCAATTAGATGATGCCGCTGAAATTCTCAAACAACAACTTGATTCGGATGCATATAAGGCTGTAGATGATTTTAGAACTCTTATAAGAAAAAACATTTACAGTGATATTGATAAAGAACTAAACAATGATGAATTCAAAAGCGTTTTTGAATGTCGGACAAATGAAGCAATAAATATATTAGGTATTAGTCTTGAAAAAAATTTTGACAGAACTATGAATGAATTCAAAAATGATGTTGCTAGTATTGTTGAAACGTATCATCGTTACGAGTCGGAGTTATTAAATGCTTATAAAAATTCTTCCAAATTTGATTTTGATTTCACATCTGATATCGATATAAAAAGTGGTATTAACTTGCCATCCACAATATTATCTGTAATAACTGCTATAGGGGGCGTAATACTATGTTTTATGAGTCCAGCGGGATGGGCACTTTTGGCATTGTCAATTCTTGGGGGTGCAATAAGCATTGGGAAGGAGGTATTGGGTGTTTTAGATCACAAGTATAGAGCATCCCAACAGAAAAAAGTTTCTGACGACAATATTGAAGAAATGGGTAACAAAATTTTAGAATCAATATTAGTAAATCTTAAAGATGCTGAAGATCCTTTACAAGAAGGTATATCAGGTATAAAAGATGAATTGCTTAAATCTATTAATCACATTAAATCAATGAATCAAGTTTTTTGCAGTGCGGCAGCAAAGTTCGAGCTATTAATTACAACAGTAGAAGAGGAAGGAGTAAATTAAAATGGAAACAATTGATGTATTTCAAAAGAAACAAAAAAATACAGTTGAAATTCTCAAAAGAATACTTGCTTTTTTGGAAAATGGCAAACAATTTGGCATCGAAATTGATGAGAAGTTAATTGAAAAGGTTGGAATTGGAATTAATGTAACTGGTGATGAAAAGCTTAAAGTCGCTTTAATCGGTGGATTTGCAGAAGGGAAAACTTCTATCGCAGCGGCATGGTCTGAACACTATGACAAGTCGACTATGAAAATCAGTCAGAGCGAATCTTCCGATGAAATAGTATGTTATTCTCTTGGTGATATTGAATTAATTGATACTCCGGGTTTGTTTGGTTTCAAAGAAACTGTAGATAAGGAAAAGTATAAGGACATAACAAAAACATACGTAAGCGAAGCACATCTTGTTCTATATGTAATGAATCCCAATAATCCTATTAAGGAAAGCCACAAAGAAGAATTAATATGGCTTTTTAAAGATTTGAATATTCTGCCACGTACTGTATTTGTAATAAGTCGTTTTGATGAAGAGGTTGATATTGAGGATAATGATGATTACGAACGTGGCCTTAAGATTAAGAAAGAAAACATATTAGAGCGTCTGAATAATTTCGGAATAATACCATCAGGAGAAGAAGTAAGCATTATAGCGGTATCCGCTAATCCTTTTGAAAAAGGTATTGAATACTGGCTTGAACACCTTGAAGAATTTAAAAAACTATCTCACATCAAATTATTACAAGAAGCAACAACATATAAGATTAAATCTGCTGGAAACACAAATGCGCTGATTCTGTCTTCACAAAAGAGTATTGTAAGTGATATTTTACGTAGTAAAATGCCTTTTGCTCAAAAGAGAGTAACAAAGGCAGTAGAAGAATGCAGTCAATTAAGTGAGGTAAGTGCTGACATTCAAAAGGAACTAGAGAAAACGAAACGCAAAATAAGCACTGCACGTATAAACTTGCGTGAATTTATTGTTAATATTTTTACTAATTTAATACTTCAAGCACAAGGTACAAGTTTAGATACTTTTAGTGATTTTTTTCAGCGCAATATAGGCAGTGAAGGTGTAGTACTTGAAACAAAAATTAATAATGAATTTGAGCGTCAATTAGGAAACACAAATAGTGAAATTAATAAAATGCAAATAAGTTTTAATGCTGGAGTTGAACAATATACTAGCGTAGTTGGTGATATGGCTTTCAGTGGCTTTAAAATGGGCTGTGAGTTTTTAAAAAAGGGTTCTGTTAAAATAACCAACAAAACTGTGCTTGCAGCACGCGATATGTTGAAATTACCGATTAAGTTTAAACCATGGGGAGCTGTTAAGCTTGCAAAGGGATTCGAAAAAGCCGTACCTATTGCTGGGGTAGTCATTGGCATTGGAATTGACCTATGGGATAGTTACAGTCAAAAGAAAAAGGAAGAAGAATTTCAACGTGCTATTAAAAAAGTAATTTCTGATTTTGAAAAGCAAAGGAAAGAATATTTAAGCTTTATCGATGATGAGCAAACATTCATTCCTCAATTCTTTTCCAATTATGTAGAATTGTTAGAGCACATAGAGGTAATTAAAACTGAATTGATGAATAAAGAACAGCAGCAAGAACAATTTATACAATGGCAAAAAGAAGGTGAAATTATTGAAGTGGACTTTGAAGAGATCGATTAAACATATTACGAAAGGGCTGTGTCTGACCTCGAACTCAACAAGTGAAAGGCATTACATGCCAAAAAAAATAGAAAAATAATCAGTCATTTTAGGCGTATAAATAATATTTTCAAATAAAATCCTGGAGGTGTAATCTTGTTAGAAGAAAAGCGTAAACGGGAGACAATTGCATTAACAAAGAACAAGTCCTATAAAACCTACCAGTTCCATGGAATTGTGGGAAAAGGGAAAAATCCTGATGCAGTTTTTCAGTCGTCTATCGTTCAAGTGTTTACTTGGATGCAGGACCGATTCAGGAATATTGAGGAAATACCAAAGCCACTCTTATTACCTAAGGAAGAAAAATTAATAAAGGATAGTATATTTAAATCATTTGTGGTTGAA
>JAENWH010000327.1 GCA_016650135.1 Peptostreptococcaceae bacterium | reverse complement strand
TTTTGATGCAACTGGTTCAGGCGTGGAAAGCACATCTACACTGTAGACAAGTTCTTCCAGTTCAGCTTCTCTGACAGGTTCAAACCGCAAGTCACCCACAGCCGCCGTCACTGCAATTTCAAGTATTTCTTCTGCAATGCTGTCCTTTGTGGGTTCTATTGTTCCTATACATCCTCTCAAGTTACCGTTTTTCTTCAATGAAACAAAAACTCCCGCCTGCTGAGAAAGCATTTCATCTGGAATATTATCATAGAGTTTAGCCATCCTTCTTGTCTTAACATAATTTTCCACTGAGTATTTTGCCAGTTTAACATATTCGTCCATCACTGCTCCTCCTTTATCGGTATAAATTCAGCTACACCGTAACCAACACCAAAAGGTCCTTCATAAGATAACAATCGGGAATCAAACTCTATTTCATCTAAAGCGCCGGCCATAATAACAAAAGACCCCAAACCGCATTCCGCTGCTTTTTCGCAAAACCCTGGATCAAACTCCATTAACCGGTTTAATTCTCCTTTTTCCGTAATATCTGAGATTTCCTTATCAAACAATGGTCCTTCCTTAGAAAAGCCATAAGGTCCAGATTCCTTCAACTTGTGGGATAAATCACCGCTTGCGATAAATACAGCATTCCTTTTTAGATTTTTAATCACAGTTGCTATGCTTTTCCCTAATCGATAGTGCTCATGCCTGGACAATCCAGAAAGGCTTATCCTTACCAGTTTATACCCTGTGTAATATTTATTGACAAAACTTAAAGGAACCATTGTCCCATGATCCAGCAATGTCTCTTTCTCCCCCAATGTGCCTGCATTAATGTGATTCTTCTCTGTTTCCTCTTCAAGCGCCCTGACAAATTCATCATCATATTCTACATGCATGCTAATTTCTTTTGCGCCAAATTTTCCAAAATCACCAGTGGCACCTTTCCCTGGAGAAATATGGAAATAATCATTGTACATCGTGCAATGGGGTGAAGTAAGCACAATTATATCTGGTTTCATTTCTCCAATTTTTTTCCCGATTGCATCACAGGAATCAATAGTTTTTTGGATATTTCTTTCGTCTCCGCCACCTATCCCTGGTAATATTACAGGTGGGTGAGGCATAATAAACGCAGCTGCAATGCTCATAGAAACCTCCTGTCTGAAATAAAATAGTTACTCATCAAAAATAATGGAAGTCAAATAAAGAATGAAAAGCAAAAAAGAATGAAAAGCAAATAAGAAACAAACTGCATTACTTATCTGCCTTTCATTTGAGGTTGTACCACAATGGTGTACGCCCTCCTTTCATTTATTCTCCTATCTTCCTTATAATGGTGGAATCATTCTTCATGACCCATTCCCTATTCAGAAACCAACCGGCTTTCCTTTGATCTTTGGGAGTAATCCACCGATTAAACCATCGATTCTGGGTTATACACATAGGATAAAATATCTGCTTTTTTTAAAACATTTGCTTTTTCAAGGCATTTACTTTTCAGGGTAATTTCTTTTCCAAGACACGTACTTTTTAAGCATTTACTCTACCTACCGAACACCGATTTTTTCGGAGCCCCCAATTACTCGGACTGTGCCTTTCTTTGAGTATCTTGATAATAATACTATTCTCTATTGTTGTCAATATCATTTTCAGATAAACTTTGCACTTAATTCCCCCATATTCTGACATGAAATTCTTTTCATGGTTTACGTTTGATATTTAATCAATTTTAATCGTTTGGGTCACTCCATCCCATTCCACGTTATAACCTAAAGCTTCTGATAAGAATCTTAGCGGTACGACCGTACGCCCTCCGTCGACAATTCTGGCGACAACCTCCATTTGTTCGTTCACTCCGTTAATGACTGCTATATTATTATTAATTGTAAAGCTGATATTGTCATTTTCTTTCATTATCATTGCTGTCTGAGTTTGTTCATTCCAGGTCACTTCAGCCCCAAATGCTTCAAAAATTCTCCTGATAGGTACCAGCGTCCGCCCTGATTCTATGAATGGTTCAACATCAAAAGCGAGCTTTTCACCATTTACAAATATTTTAATACTGTTTTGATCGTAAGCAGCCATTGCGTTTAAAGTTTCAAACCATTCAACGGTAGCCTGGCCAATCGCCTCACCCACTGCAATTTGATTTTCTTCTAAAAGAAGCCACTCGTAATCATCTGGGTTGGACATAAACGCAACCTCAAATATAAATGAAGGGCAATACAGGTTTCGACCCATTGCTAAATTACTCTTATTTTTAGTGCTGTAGGATAGCCCGACAATTTCAGCTGTTCTCCTGCTTATAAAGGACACTGCATCCTCCTGCCCCGTTACTGGCAATTCAAAAGTGTAATAAGTGCGATATCCCTTTGCATTATCATAGTTGTTTGATACAGCAGTTGCATTCGAGTGAATGGATAAGGAAATATCCGGCTTGTTTTCAGTCACTATTTCCATTCTGTCTGCAAGGCTTGTGGTAGAATTATCCATTCTTGTTGTTATAATATTCGCTCCTTTAGATGTTAAATAGTTGACGGCAGCCTTGGCTATTTCCAGATTGATATCTTTCTCGACAGGACCAGATGTTTTCATTGGTCCAAGAGCTCCCGGATCCGATCCACCATGTCCTGCATCAATGAATATTTTAACATTATTCAAATTCCCGTTAATAACCTTGGGAACTTTTTTAAAGCCCAGTATCATTTTTCCATTTAAAAACTCAATATATACGCCATTTGTAATACTTCCTTTATCCAGCAATATCTCATAAGCACAAGAGCCATATGCCTTTGAGGTTACTGGGGTAATTCTGCTGACAAGTTTATTATCATTCAAATTAATTGGTGCGGCGTTTTGACTCCCAAAGAGAGTTAACACCAGCTTGTTTCCGTCAAAATAATAATCATATAACGCATTCACATTCATTTTAAAAGTAACTTCAGCAGAGTTAAAATCAGGGTTATCCTTAACAGAAATCCCTGTTATAAAATTGTTTGGAATAGCACCCTCGAAAGCATCA
>JAENWH010000298.1 GCA_016650135.1 Peptostreptococcaceae bacterium | reverse complement strand
CTTCTCTTCATAACAGAATTCTTGTATAAGCGATTTATTAACAGGGTTTTTAATAAAAAATTCAATATTAGTAATCTTCTTCTTTAATAAATCAGCATCAATATTCTGTTTGCTCTTCAGTCTGGCTGCATACCAGTCACTTGAAAGCACGGTTTCCTTCTTAAAAAGATCTCTGACAAAACTGTCATTGATAGTATGCCCCTGGTATTCCCCGTAAGCCATAATGTTGAGAATTGCTTTTATTGGGGGAATTGCTTCTTCAATGCTCCCATCATTAAAATAATCCATAGCTGCTTTTTTATGCCCGTTCGCGATGTTTAACACGCCATCAACGAAAGCTTCCATATCCTGGTTTTCTGGTTTTAGTATTTCTTCACTGAAAATAGCCTGAGGTTCATCAAATATTTTGCCGAGATATTTGTGGCAGAACACATTTGTCATTCTATATCCTAATATACTTGCCGGCACAAATGATCCGTTATACTCAAAATCCTTAATTTTTTCAAAAGAGCCTTCATTGATTAATTTTACAGGGTTTCGTTCTGCTTCATGCATTCTGGACCAGAGTTCAGGCACCAAAATTGAAATATCGTGATCCACTCTCACATTTGGGCCTATATATCCTGCGGGTGTGGTAAAAACTTCATAATCCCCTAGAATGTACGATAACAAAGCGTTGTTTAAATCATAAACCGGCAAAAGCATATTAAAAGGACCTTTTGTAAGAGCGCCTTCAGAACCCGCACCAGTTGTAGAAGGTGATTTTCCTGTCAGACTGCTTATGAAATCCATGAACAGCTCAGGAAGTTCCTGATAATGAATAGGATTATACACGCATAACGGTAATATTTTTTTGCCCTTCTCTTCACCCGGAGGGTTATTTCTTCTCCCTGCTAAAATTGAATTTATCGGTAATAGTACAGGATTTTCAAGGGGTATTTTTCTGGCAAACCTGACACCAATTTCAGAAATCGCAATTTTACGTGGATCAATAAAGTCAGACCGGTGCTCCAGATATCTTGGGTTTTTACTAGGTGAGCCCTCCACTATTCTAGCTTCTGAAGAAATGATACAATATTCAGCCTCTCCTGTTAAAAACGCTTCTATATGTTCCTTCACTGGATTTGAGTAATTTGTATAGCCTAAAACATCATTCTTTATGTTAATTACATCAGTTTTTGTTAGCGGTTGAAAATTTGTGGCAAAAAGATTATTACTGGATAAATCATTTTCCGCCTCTAAATCATACCCTTTATTTACTGCATCATCCGGTCTTTGAAAAAAACGGTATTCACAGTTTGTGGAAAATTTATAACTTCCATTCTTGTATTCCGGATTCAAATATTTCAACCTGCTGGCAGGAACCAGAACCGAAGCCGTCACATCATCTTCCATTTGGATTTTTTCACTAGGCATAAAATCCATTCTTAGTTTGAAAATTCTCCAGGACTGATTTTCTTCAAACCCGACTCGCAGATAACTTGGCCTAATCTTTCGGCCATTATAATTAATCTCATTTCCAGGCTTGCCGTTTATAATATCCACCGTAAAATGTGAGCGCCAGTCGCCCCCCCAGGATTCCTGGTTAAAACGTTTGACCATAAACAGCAAGGCTCTCACGTTATTAGGTATGGCAGCAATAAAGTCATTAAATTCATCCGTATATTCAGGGGATGGGGACAAAAGTTTAATGACTGAGCCAAGTGTACGTTCAATAGACAAAATCGGCCTGGAAGGTCTTACTCTTGTAGGATCCTCTCTCCAACGTTTGCTGAAATCATAATTGAGAATTCTTTCTACATTATCCATATCCTGCTGCAGGTCATTCACGTAATAAGTCCCGTAAATGATTGCATTACTCATGGATTTGGAAATTTCTGATTTGCCGCCGCCTGATACCGTACATGGTTTATGGCAGAAAGTTCCTTCGGCATTTGTACAAATAAGCTTCCAGTTTGGAGCCGCAGGATGCTTTTCAATATGTATCTTCTCTCCGTTCGGTAGGATATAGGTATGGTACGGCAACAGTTTAAGCGTCCTCATTTTTTCTGAATACAGCCATTTGATTTCTGTTCTATTTAAATCAATTTCAATATTTTCAGGTAAGTAAATAATTTTCTCGTTATTTTTATCTATACCGTAATAATCATCTTGAATGGTCATTAGTTTACCAAAGCATTTTATGACCTCATCAAAAGAGTATCCCTCCAAATCAGTCTCCTCTTTAGCGTCGTAATGTTCTCCAAGGTTCTGACTAGGATAGGCAATAGTCCCCCCTGCATGTTCCTCTTCCACATTTCCAAAAAGATTAGAGGCAAAACTGATTTGTGTCTTGATTTCTTTTTTGGAATAACCAAAGTAATTGTCTGCAATGAGGGTCACTGCAACCCCACTTTTATCACGACAAGTCAGTTTAAATGCGTTTCCCTCATTATATAATTCACTTTCTTCCTTATAGCACATTCCGTCACGCCTTTGTCTTTCATTGGAATGCTCATAATCTGGAAGTCCCAGGTCGATTTTTCTGATTTTATTCAGGTGTGGTGCCAGTAATATATAGCCAGTATGGCCAGTCCAGCCCTCAACATCTAAACCAGAATCGTTGCCGTGAAAAGTCGGATCTCCCGCGTTTCCAAAAACAGACTCAACAAAGTCAAGACTTGAAATCAAGCTGCCTGGTGCCATAAATAAAATTTCCATTGTTTTTTCTGTAAGAGCCCCTGGTACTATAGGAGAAACAATTGGTTTGAGCATTAAAGAGACAAATGTTTTAACCTTTTCTTTCTGGTTGGCAGTAAATGGCAACAGTTTTAATTCTTCAGGGGGATTTACTGCAGCTTCATATAATTTGAGAAAAATCTCTTTAGGCACTGCTTTTTTATCATACGGGATTGAGAGACCACCCTCCACAATATGGAAGGATCCCTTGGTTGTCCGCCTGTCATTTTTAGGATTATTCAGTATACCTTGTTTGATGCGGTAGCTGCTTATATATTCGTTATAAAATGTATTACCGTCAGGCGGAAGTGACATTTCTCTTGCAAGCCCGTAATGATCAAGAATAAGAGATTTTTCCGGTACCCTTGGCGTTGAGGGATTTTCCTGAAAATATGATTTAAAGAAATTATCTATCCTATCGTATATACCAACTTCATTCACATTGGCCATACGTGTTTTTTCTTTGTAATCTTTGATGATATCTTCAAATAATTCTATCAGATACTCACTCGATGTATGGTTCAAATCATTTGAATGATAAATTGGCAAGCCGAGGGATGCTAATTTGAAATTTATATACTTAATCCTGTCTTCACTGGTATTTATTGGATTTATATTTCCATAATCCATGCCAAGTTTTTTTCTAATATCCATAGTACCTCCATATAGTTTAT
>JAENWH010000498.1 GCA_016650135.1 Peptostreptococcaceae bacterium | reverse complement strand
CCTATTTCAAGGTCTGCCAAAGCAGGGGAAAATGGAACTGATTATTCAGAAGGCAGTAGAATTGGGCGCCTTCCAAATAGTTCCGGTGTTTACCGACAGGTCTGTTGTAACAGATAATGGAAAAATGGGGAAAAAGATTGAGCGGTGGCAGAAAATAGCTGATGAAGCAGTGAAACAGTGTAAACGCGGGATTATACCCCGGATTTCGGAAGAACTGAAATTTAAAGAAATGCTTGATAAACTGGAGCAGATTGCGTGACTTTGGGTAAAACTGTATTAAGGACTGAAACAGCAAGCCTTGCAGCGATTGCAATGACTATGTATGAACTGGAGCTTTAAAATATTTTTATGTTTACAAAAAGTGTTACGATTAAATAAGAGAAACCTGCAATGATTGAGGAAAATGCAATTACCTTTGATTTAATCTTTGATTCTTTAGAAAAGAAAGCCATGGATGTAATCCATGAAAGAATCAGAGCAATCAATGCAATGACTGTCATCTGGCTGATGACATAAGCATAACCTCTGAAAAAATAACATAAAATGGCAACAGCAATGACACATATGAGATATTTTAGAACATTCCCATGATCGAAAATCACCGGAAGTAAAAAAGTGGCCCAAATGATACCGATCAGCAGACATTTGCCGATTAAAATGAATAAGTCTGTGTACATCTAGTAATCCTTTCTATTCTGGGAAAAATCTTCATACCATTCTATTCTGAAAAAAAACCTCATACCATAATATGAAGGTATAAACTGCCCAAATTCTTCTGGCGTAGTTGGTTTTCCCAACCTTGTGCTCTTCCAGCATATTATTTATCTGATTCGTATTGAAATATTCCCTTGCGACATCCCCGTTGAAGGCTGTTTTAATTGTATTATAATAAAGATTTTCTCTTAGCCAGTCCGGGAGTGGAAGCGGGAAGGCCATTTTTTTTCTGTTTGCGCTCACTTCGTTCATACAGCTTCGTGCTGCTTTTCTTAGAGCCAGCTTGGTGTTTTTTTTACTCACTTTGTATTTGACGGGAATTGTTCTTGCAATCTTGAAAATTTCCTTATCAAGGAAAGGTACACGTAATTCTAACGAATGTGCCATCGACATTTTGTCTGCTTTCAGCAGTATTTCCTGAACCATCCAGACGTGCATGTCCATGTACTGCATTTTAGTAATATCGTCTAAACCTTTTACTTTATCATAAAAAGGCTTTGTATAGCTTTGCGGCGTTTTAGAATGATATTTTTTTGCTAGAAATCTGTCACGTTCTTCAAATGGAAAAATGTTGGAATTCCCTATATATCGTTTTTCGATAGCTTGGCTTCCTCTGATTATGAAGTTCTTTCCTTTGAAATTCGGTAGCGCTTTTACAATGAAGGCCATTGCTTTTCTGAGGAATAAGGGCAGCTTTTGGTAGTTTTCAACTGCAAGCGGTTCTTTATAAACATTATAACCACCGAACATTTCATCGGCGCCTTCTCCGGACAAAACAACCTTTAAATCCTCGGCAGCCCGTTGCGAAACAAAATATAGCAGGTTTGCACTTGGGTTCGCAAGAGGTTCGTCTAAATGATACTGGACTTTGGCAGCACTAGCCAGATATTCCTCACCACTTACCAACTTCAGATAATTTTCTACACCCAGTTCATCGGATACCAGTTTGGCACCTTCATCTTCACTGTAACGTTTATCCTCAAATCCAATAGTATAAGTTCTAAGCTTCTGAATTCTTGAAAGCTCGCTGGCTACGTAGCTGGAATCCACGCCGCTTGAAAGGAAACATCCCACTTCCACGTCACTGATTTTATGAGCGCTGACACTGTCTGCAAATAT
>JAENWH010000393.1 GCA_016650135.1 Peptostreptococcaceae bacterium | reverse complement strand
TGTATGTCCATATTCAGGATGTCCTGGCGTTCGACTCCCAAGTTGTCTGAAATCCTTAATATCCTCCATTGTTAAATCATATCCAAACATATTCAGCAGTGAATACAAAAGCATTGATCCATGACCCGCTGAAAGAACAAACCGATCCCTGTTTATCCAGTTCGAATTTTCAGGATTGTGCTTCAAGTGTTTTGCCCAAAGCGTATAGGCCATCGGCGCTGCTCCCATCGGCAACCCAGGATGCCCCGAATTTGCCTTTTGGACCGCCTCTGCTGCAATAATCCGTATTGTCTTGATTGCCAATTCATCAATTTTATTCATCTTAATCCCCTTTCCACTTTCATTCATATATTTATTATACCCTTTTTCTTATCAAATGGCTGCTGCCTTTTACTGATTTTATATTATTTACTCAACAAAGCAGGAAAAGGTCATCCTCCATTTAAAAAAATGAGAGATGACCTTTAAAAGAGTTTTAAGTGTTATTAATGCTATTTAGTAACCAGGGCAAGTTCTACAGGTATGTATGCATCAACTGTTTCTCCTGCAATTACTTTCATAGCTGTTGCTACACCATTTCCCCCAATTTCTTTTGGAAGCTGCTGAACTGTTGCTGCCATGTCACCCGCTTGAACTGCTGCCAGTGCATCTGCCGTTGCATCAAATCCAACTACAATAATATTTCTGCCTGATGCTTTAATTGCTTGTAAAGCGCCAAGAGCCATTTCGTCATTATGAGCAAATACTGCATCAATTTTTGGCTGAGATTGAAGAATGTTTTCCATAACAGAAAGTCCTTCTGCTCTATCAAAGTTTGCAGTCTGTTTGGCCACAACAACTATCGAGCTTGCTGCGATTGCTTCGTTAAATCCTTGCCCTCTGTCTCTTGCAGCTGATGCTCCAGGAATTCCTTCAAGTTCAACAACATCGCCAGCTCCACCTAGCTGCTCAACAATAAATTCTCCAGCCATTTTCCCACCAGCCACATTATCTGAAGCGATATGTGATATAACTTCACCTGAATTAGCTGATCTGTCAAGCGTGATAACTGGTATTCCGGCTTCATTTGCGGCTTTTATTGCATTGCCTACCGCATCAGAATCTGTCGGATTAATCATAATAAGGTCAACACCCTGTGTGATTAAATCTTCAACATTTGACATTTCAGTTGCCGCATTGTCCTGTGAGTCAAGTACGATTAGATTCGCACCCAATTCATCAGCTTTCGCCTGTGCGCCATCCTTTAAATCAACGAAAAAAGGATTGTTCAATGTTGAAACTACAAGGCCAATAGTTGGGCTTGTGTCTTCAGGTGCTGTTGTTCCACCGCCACAACCAAACAGTCCAAATGCCATAATTAGTACTAACAAGAATATAAACGTTTTCTTCATTTTCTTTTCCTCCTATATTTTGCAATTTCACACTTTATCTTTAACCCAAAATGGGATAAATTCCTTTTGGTTCAGACCGCTAACGGGATGCTTTCTGCTTTCTATCCAACAGTACAGCGATTAATATAACTACACCCTTCGCAACATCCTGAAAATATGACGGTACCTGCAAAAGATTTAAAGCATTATTGAGTAAGCCAATAATTAAAGCCCCTATTGCTGTACCAAAAATAGTTCCAACGCCGCCCGCCATACTTGTTCCGCCAAGAACAACGGCTGCAATTGCATCAAGTTCATAACCACTGCCAGCTGTTGGTTGTGCTGACCCGAGTCTTGCTGTTATTATTATTGCTCCCAAAGCTGCCAATACTCCAGCGGAGCCATAAACAAACATCTTCACATTTTCCGTCTTGATTCCAGAATACATCGTAGCTTCTTCATTTGATCCCAACGCATAAACATACCTGCCTATACGAAGATGCCTTAAAATATAGTATGCAATGATGAATACAAAAATCATTATATACACCGGAATTGGAATATTAAGAAAATAACCCGTACCAATTTTTGAAAAGCTTTGTGAACTGACGGCGCCGGTTGTACTGATAGGTTTCCCTTGGGTATATACCAGCGTTAATCCTCTTACTAAAGTCATTGTACCTAATGTGGCTATAAAAGGTTGAAGCCTTCCTTTCGTTATTAGCAGCCCATTAACAAGTCCAATACCAAGACCAAGCATCAGTGTTATTAACACAACTAAAATGGTATCCATGCCTGTTGAAATCAATGTTGCTGCAATTGCTCCGCATATGGCTACTACAGACCCTACAGACAAGTCTATTCCTCCAATTAATATAGCAAAAGTCATTCCTGTTGCAATCACAGCATTTATTGATGTTTGTCTTAAAACTATTATGATATTTGACCAGGTCCAAAATCGATCATTAAGCATTGACATTACAAGGCATAACAGTAATAACACAATCAAGGGTTTATTCTTTGAAAGAATTTCTTTTATGGATGTTTTGTTAAATGATATTTTCATATTTCGTCCACTTCTTTCCCTAC